>JAJFMO010000105.1 GCA_020697475.1 Paenibacillaceae bacterium
GGGCAAGAGCCTGCGGCGCAGCGGGTGAGCCATGGATAATCAGGCGGGACACTCGCTATAACGGCTGGAGCGCGAAAACGTAGTTTTGCTGGACGATCTTAAGGACACCTTCCCGATGAATTATTCAGGAAGGTGTTATTTTGCGATATGACGCAAAGAGGATTGACGAATTTAAGACATCGTTCTATACTTATTTCAATACATATAAAAACAGTTATAATAAATTTAACGGTTACTTAAAGGAGAAGAGCGGTGAATAATTATTTGAGAGACGTACTGGAGCAGCCGCAAAGTGTCCGAGCCTCTTTGCATGAACTGCTGTCATCCGATACGATGAGCGCTTTGTCCGTTCTTCGGAAACGCAGGTTCGATAAGGTGATATTCACTGGTATGGGCAGTTCGCACTTCTGCAATTACGGCGCCGTGATCACATTGAATGCTCAAGGAATTACTGCAATGACCATGTCCGCGAGTCAGCTTCTTCATTATGAACAAGGGATGATTACCGAACATACGCTGCTTGTCCTTGTCTCCCAGTCGGGAGAAAGCGCGGAGGTCCTCCATATCATCGAGGAGATTTCGAAGGATGTCACGGTCGTTGCGGTTACGAACAATTCGCGCAGTACTCTGGCCAGAAGGGGAGACATTACGCTATGTCTGAATGTCAGGGAGGAGGAATCGGTTACCACGCGTACTTACCTGGCTTCGATCGTGGCAGTGAACCTGGTCGCCTTGGCATTGATCGGGGACATCGATCCAAATTCGCTGGAGACCGCGGTGGCTTCCGCCTTAGAGTCTTTGGAATCTTACTTGACATCGCACGACACGGCAACACAGAAGATGCGGGATTTTGTCGGCCAACCGACCAGCCTCAGTCTGATCGGCAGAGGGTATTCTTTAAGCAGTGTTCGCGCGGGGGCGCTCTTTATACGGGAAGTGACCAAGTTTCCGGCCCTTGATTTCGACGCCGGGGAATTCCGTCACGGTCCGTTCGAGATGATCGATTCCAATTTCACGGCTATGGTGTGGGCGCCGGAAGGCCGCACGGTCGATTTGTGCACCAAACTGGCCTGGGACATTGCCGAACGCGGAGGAAAAGTGGTGCTGGTTACGGGACGCAAGCAGCAAGCGCAGCATCCTCGCATACTGACAATCGGGCTGCCTTCGGCGGAGGAACTTTGGAGTCCCTTGGTCGATGTCTCTCCTGTTCAACTGATTGCGAATTTGCTTGCGGAAGACAGAGGATTCGAAGTCGGTAAATTTCGCTGGTCTTCCAAAATCACATCGGTCGAATAAATGGAGGATTCTAATGGATCATGAAGAGGACGAGCAGAAAACAGCCGAAGGTTGGGCTGAGGGAGAGAGAGCCGGAGATGCCGTATGTATTGTCGGCAATGTGAATACGGACATTCTGATGAAGCCGGTGCCGGAAATCCCTGAATGGGGTACGGAGGCAATGGTAGATTCCTATGAAGAAAGACTCGGCGGTTGCGCGGGGAATTCGGCGGTTGTCCTTGCGGCTTTAGGGCAAGAAACTCATATCGTCGCGTCGGTAGGGAATGACCATAAAGGCAAGGACCTTACGACGGAGTTGCGTCATTCCGGGGTAAAGATGGACGGGCTGAAGATCGCCGGCCTGGCCACCGGGGTTTCCTTATCTTTCAATCGTCCTGACGGCGAACGATTATTTGTCACTTATCCGGGAGCTATGCTTGAAACCGGATTTCAACAGATCAGCGATTATTTGTCGAGAGTTCCCCATTGCGTGGCGATGCTGTTAACCGGTTATTTTCTGCTGTCTCCGGAAATCAAGGCAAGAGAAGTGTTGCGACTGGCCATCGAACTGGGGATGGTCACCTTGTTGGATACGGGATGGCCGACGCAGGATTGGCGGCCGGAAATCCGGAAAGAAATTTTCGACATGCTTCCCTATGTGGACTATTTTCTGCCGAACGAAGTGGAAGCGAATGCGGTAACCAGTGAAAGCAGCTACAAGAACGCGGCGAAAATACTGGCGGCCCAATGCCGGAAAGGCGTGGCGATCAAACGGGGAGCGGAAGGCAGTTATTTTCTCGGCAAGAACGAAGAGATTCAATCAACCGGCTTTCCGGTAGAGGTGAAAGATACCGTTGGGGCGGGGGATTCTTTTAACGCCGGGTTTATATATGGGCTGATCCGCGACTGGCCGGTTTCCACATGCATGGAATTCGGGAATTCCGTGGCCGCAAGCGTGATCTCCAATGAGAGAGGCTTCAACCTGCAGAGCCAAGTGCAAAGTGTTCTCAAGCTTGTGTCGAATGGGAAACGATAACAATCAAACAAGGGGGCGCGAAATGAAAGAGCAAAAATATTGGGTTGTCGGCAATACGCACGTTGATCTGGCCTGGAAAAAAAGCCGGGAAGAAATGGCCGAAGTGCTCGATATCTATTTGGCAAGAGTACTCGACATTTTGGACTCCAACCCCGACTTTACATATACGATCGAACAGGCTGCGCATTATCGATTGCTGATGAAGCGTCGTCCGGACCTTTTTGCAAAGATTAAGAAATATGTGCGGGAAGGACGCTTGGAGATGGTTGGAGGCATGGCGTCCACGATGGAAACCAATCTTCCGAACGGAGAATGTTTCATTCGCAATCAGGCATTGGGGTTGGAATGGACCAAGCAATATTTGGAAACGGACGTCGCAACCGCATGGCTGATCGATACGTTCGGACTTCACGCCCAGGTTCCCCAGTTGCTGCGTCAATTCGGCTTCAGTCGATTGATGGCCAACCGTTTCGGCGGGAACAAAAGCCATGACGTATTTATTGCCCGGGGCCTCGATGGCAGCGAAGTGCTGGTTGCCGGCAAGGATGTGACCTCGCCCAACGTCAAGCAGAGGAATGTCCACTGGAGGTATGTCAGAAACTGGGGGGAATTGGACCAGCTTTTCCTGAGAGCGGAAGCTGCGGCCGCCCAGGTGGACGGCCCCATCCTCATCACTGCTTACACCGAGAATGAAGATTTGCCCAGCGCGAGACCCGGTTATCACATTGAGCGGGGGAATGCGGGCGGCAATGATGGCCTTTGGCGTTACTCGCTGCTCCGTTCGTTCTTCGACGCGTTGGAGGCGCAGGGCAGATCTTGGCCTGTCCTGCACGGCGACCTGAATCCCGAATTTACCGGCACGTTCTCTCAGCGAATCGAAATCCGTCTGCGCCACCGTAAGGTGGAGAATTTGCTGCTGGACGCAGAGAAATGGGCGTCGCTTGTTGGGATGGACGGGTGGCGGGAGGAACTGGAGGAAGCCTGGTGGGAGATGGCATACATTCA
The DNA here is from genome assembly GCA_020697475.1 of Paenibacillaceae bacterium. Lineage (GTDB taxonomy): Bacteria > Bacillota > Bacilli > Paenibacillales > NBRC-103111 > JAJFMO01. The sequence goes on from JAJFMO010000105.1 coordinate 3,317, forward strand.
GTTCCACGACGTGTTTACCGGCTCGCATCCGACGAAAGTTTTCCACTCTTTGCTGAACAGCCTCGATGAAGTGCAGGCCGTGGCGCAAAGGGTACTGGGTCGGGCTTTGCATGCACAGAGCGGGTCAATTGAGCAGGCGCAAGGGAAAAGCACGATTCTCGTCTGCAATAGTCTTCCCTGGCCGCGCGATGAGCTGGTTCTCCTGCCGCTGGAGGGAGGGGTATCGGATGTTCCCCGGGTGCGGAGCGGAGAGAACGGTGTTCTGTTTGACGTGAAAGACGGATATTTGCGGGTGTTAACGCATGTACCGGCGATGGGAGTTACCAGTCTTACGATCGATCCGGATCCGGGCCGCTGCGGAGAAGCAGCCGCCCACATCGTCGATGAGGCGCGCATCGAGAATGAGTATCTCATCCTGGAATGCGATCGCGGTTCGCTGGTCAAGCGGCTCATATGGAAAGAAACCGGAAAGTCGATCATCGAGAATGCTTCGGATTGGCTGATCGTCCAACGCGATCAAGGGAGCTTCCAGATCGAAGAGCCCCGGGACGCGGAAATTCCCGCATCTATGGGCAAAGTGGAAGTCGTTCAATATGAGGCTACCGCGATTGGCCAGCGAATCGTGCTGCGAGGAACGTTTCCCGGTATCCCGGATGTCGGTGCAGCCGGATTCTTAAGCTGGGAAGCGAAATTGGAATTGTGCAAGGGGAAGCCCGCATTGGACGTCGGCTTCCGGCTTGGTTGGAGCGGGGAAGCGAGTCGTTTGCGATTCAACCTGACGTCGACGATCGACAGTTCGGAAGGTATCTATGAAATTCCGTTCGGAACGGTGAAGCGCAAACCTTCCGGGATGCGCCGAACCGGCAGAGGGGAATGGCCGGCGCATCGTTTCGTCGTCATCGAGGATGGAGAACACGGACTGGCGTTGATCAACCAAGGAGCGGCAGGGGTCGAAGTCGTTGGAGGAAGAATCTCGACAACGCTGCTTCGCGCTCCCAAGTCGGAATACGCGGGGATGGTGCCCGACGATACTTCGTCCCAGCACGGCGAACACGCTTTTGAATTCGTCATCGCCCCTTACAGCGGCAAGTGGGAGGACTCTGCCGTGATGCGCCTGGCCCAGGAAGCCAACTCGCCGCTGCGGCCTGTCGTCTGCCCCGCTGAGTTGCGCGAGCTGCCGTCCGTTCATTCCTGGCTTGCCTTGTCCCCCAGCCGTGTGGTGCTTTCTGCGGTCAAGGCATCCGACCGCGTAGCAGGCGAGCTGATTGTCCGGATGTATGAAACCGCAGGCCAACCGGCGACAGCCCGACTTTGGGTGAAAGGAGCCAAGCGGGCATGGCGAACGAGTGTGCGGGAAGAGCTTGAAGGGCCGGAATTAAGCTGCACGGACGAAATCGTTGATGTGCAGATACAGCCGTTTGAGATATGCACGCTTCGCGTCTGCCGAGCGGAGTAGCAGAGGCTGCGCTGTTCAAATGAAAGGACAAAGGAGTTCAACGAGCGATGATTATACCCAAACCTGTTTCTCTTGTGCTTCATGACGGAATTTTCACATTGGATGCCGATCTGAAAATCGTTTGCGACACAAGCAGACAAGAAATCGCCTTTATTTCCGATCTTCTCTCCCAACGGTTAGCGGCAATCGCCGGCTTGACGGCCGAGACGATCGCGCCATCCGAACGCGTCCTGGTTAGAGGGAATTCCCCCACCGTCACCTTGGAGCTGGGCAAACTGGAGACTTCGCCCAACCCTGAAGCGTATCGCCTCAGAGTCGAACGTCACTCTGTCACCGTCAGAGCGAACGAGCCGACCGGCTTGTTTTACGCGATTCAATCATTGTGTAAACTTCTTATGTCCAACGATGGCGGGCGAACTTTTGTGATTCCTTGCCTGGATATACGGGATTTTCCCGTATTTGAATGGAGGGGAATGCTGCTCGACTGCTGCAGGCATTTCATAAGCGTCGATTATATCAAGCATTGCATTGATTGTATGGCGGAACTGAAGATGAACCGGCTTCATCTGCATTTGACGGACAACGAAGGATGGCGGCTTGAGATTGGCAAATATCCCGAGTTGACAAGGACGGGAGCTTATGCAGAGGATCCGGGTTTTTATACGCAAGCGGATATTAGGGAGATCATTCGTTATGCGCAGGAGAGATTCGTGACCGTCGTTCCCGAAGTGGATGTCCCCGGACACGCCCTTGCCGCGCTGAAGAGCTATCCGTGGCTCTGCTGCACCGGCGCGCCGGAGAGAAACTCCGGACATCAAAAAGATTTGTTTTGTGCCGGCAATGAGCAGGTCGTACAGTTTCTGCTGGATGTTCTGGATGAAGTCATCGAGCTGTTCCCGTCCACCTATATCCATCTTGGCGGAGATGAAGCGCCGAAGGAGCGGTGGAAGGAGTGCGAGGTTTGCCAGGAGGCGATTCGGAAGCACGGACTCGGCAATGAAGAAGGACTGCAAGGGTACTTATTGCGCACATTGTCGGAGCACGCGGCCCGGCGCGGCAAGAAAACGATCGGCTGGGACGAAGCACTCGAATGCGGCATCCATCAGGATATGGCGATTCAGTGGTGGCGATACAGGAACAAGGGTGAGCAGCCTGCGATTCATGCGCTCGAGCAAAACCATCACGTCATCGCTTCACCTAACAGCTTGACTTATTTCAGTTTTCCGACGGAACCGGATCATCACTTTAAGCCCGAACGAACGTCGGATTTGCAAAAAGCGTATTCGGCCAAGTATGTTCCGGACGGGTTGACCGAGGAACAACGCCGTCGCGTGCTTGGGGCTGAATGCTGTATCTGGACCGAATATTTGACGGAGAAGGAGATTGACCGCATGCTGTTTCCGCGCGTCTTAGCCTGTGCGGAGTTAATGTGGAGCTATCCCGAGCAACGTGATTTTAGCGAATTCCTGACCAGGGTTCGGCTGGAGCAGCACCGGTTGGAGCGGGACGGGGTCGTCTTTGGCCCTTATTTCTCCGTTATGGAATAACAGTCATGATCCGGGAGTCTGTCCATAGGGTAGACTCCTGGAGAACAACATACGGAGTGTAACAAACAGGTTGACGATAAGACAATTTCCCCTTACTCTTGTTACAAGACATATAATAATAGTCAAAAAATTAAAAATTAATGGCAAAGGGGACGGGTTCAGATGAAAAAATGGTTTTCTGTCACGGCCGCGACGATGATGTTCGCGGCTTTATTCGCCGGGTGCGGTTCTTCGGATCAAGGTGCGGGGAGCGGCGGGGAAGCAAATACGAAGCCGGCGGAGCCGATCCAATTGACGGTCGGGGTGCCTCCATGGGCAAACGAAGAATTCGACAAGGTGTTCTCCCCGACGGTCTCGCAGAAATTTCCCAACATTACGCTGGAGAAAGTGGATATTGGCGGCAACGTCAATTATGACGGCAACATTCTGGCCAAAGGATTAAAACCGGACATCATCGTCACAGGGCTCGACAGCTCGTATCTGGTCACGTTGAAAGATACGGGGATGGCTGTCGACATGGCTCCGATGGCAAAGGCGGCCAACCTGGATTTAAACCGATTGGACAAAAGTCGGCTGAACCTCGCGTACACGCTTGACGGAAATCCGGATTTAACCGTCATTCCCTACTCTCTCGATACTTCCGCACTCTATTACAACAAAGATATTTTCGACCGGTTCGGAGTCGCCTACCCCAAAGATGGCGTGACGTGGAATCAAGCGATCGAGTTGGCGAAGAAACTGACGCGCACAGTGGACGGCGTTCAATATCGCGGTCTGGAGCCGGACTCCATCGATCGGCCGGCCAGCCAGTTGGGTTTGCTTACGGTGGATTCCAAGACCAATAAGGCGGTGGTGGGAAGCGAGGGCTGGAAGCAGATCTTTGCGTTGATAAAGCAGATTTACGAGATTCCCGGCAACAGCACCTTGACTTGGTTTGGCCCGGCACGGGATGAATTTGCAAAGACGAAGGATTTGGCCATGTTGGCAGGGCTCGGTCCGGACGGTTTCGACAAAGCGGTTGACTTGAACTGGGACCTGGTTACCTATCCCGTTGTGGAGAAAGCTCCCAGCACTACGTTGGCGCTTGGCGGACGCGCTTTTGCTGTCACGACGTTCAGCTCGCATAAGCAAGCAGCCTTCGACGTCGTCAAATGGTGGGTTTCCGACGAAGTGCAGAAGACACTGTCGTCCACTGGGGTGGCGCCGGCATTGAACACCCCTGAAGCTCGCCAGGCGTTCGGCACTGACCTCGCTGGATTCAAAGGGAAAAATACGCAAGCCTTATTCAAGCTGCAGCCGGCCGAAAGAGGCGCGCAGTCGAAATACGAGGCGGACGGCAATAAATTGATTCGCAGCACGTTCCAGGATATGGTCAAGAAGCAGACGGACGAGAATACCGCTCTGCGTTCCGCCGAAGAGCAGATCAATAAAGTAATTGAGCAAAAACTCGCTCAGTAACGACGAAAGGAGGGGTGCAAATGGTAAGCCGGTCAAAGCTGGGCCTGGGCGGCCATTCCTTTATCGAACCATTGGGCAATGACCCGAAAGCCCCCTTTGACGAACAGTGCGACATCGTGACTTCTTGCCTCGATCATGGAATTTGTTTGATGGATACGACTTATTACCAGGAGCGAATAGCTCTGGGTACGATTTTGAATAAGTTGCAGCGTCGAGAAGAAGCGCGGATCATGGCCTGGAACTTCTTCAAAGAACGCGGGAAAGAAGCGGAGCTCGTCGGTTTCACCCCGTACCAATCTCATCATGTCGATATCATGTTGAGCGAGTTGCAGTCGGAATATGTGGACGTTTTAGTGATTCATTCGCACAACGACAAGAAGAAACTGCGGCAAGAACTTGAATTGGCCAGCCAGTGGAGGCTTGAAGGGAAAGTCAAAGAAATCGCGCTGGGTATGGTTCGACGGGAACATCTAGAGCTGTTGCCGGACAACCATCCGATTTCGTATATTCTTGCACCTTACAACTTTTTCAATCAAAGCTCAGCGGTTGTGTTCGCCGAAGCACGGGAAATGGGCTTTAAGGTTTGCGCGCTCTCCCCATTCGTGCGTGGATGGAAGTTGCGCGAAATTGCGGATGACCCGGCTTACGCTGCGGACATCCTCTTAAGATGGGTGGCTGCCCAGGATGTCATAGATCATGTTATTGTTTCCATGCGGAGAAGGGAGTGGGTACAGGCAAACCTTGAATCCATGGCACGCGGCCCGCTCAATTCGAAAGAACTACTGAAACTGAACAAATTTCGGGAGGTCAATCTATGAAAACAAAGTATGAAAATATCGCGAGATGAACGGTGGACCAAATCTTCACGAAGTGGCTCACAACGAACGATGACCGAAATTCGGTTTTGCGGACGATCGAGGAGCAAGCCAATCAAGCGGTCGAAGCGGCGGCGAAATAACGGGGCCGGGATCGGAGAGGGACTTTTTGAACAAAAGATTCGTATTTATTGCCGGGTCGGTGGCGTTGCTGGCAGTTTTGTTTGCATGGACACTATGGTCGGTTCTGCAAACACGGTATCGATTCCAAATGCGAACGGTATTTCAGCTGTATTATTGGAGGACGGATGGGTGAAAACGAACGATGAAACGGTACATAATGGTGTCGATGTGATCGTGAAGGACAGTGGCGCACTTGACCAGACCGCCTATCTTAAATTCGAAGTCGTAGGAGTAAAGGGAGTCGTTACGTCAGCCGTCCTCAGGCTGTACATGACGAAATCCCGGAGTGGAAAACAAATCAGCCTCTATGCGGCCGATAATGACTGGGAGGAAAACTCGCTTGCGTGGAGCAACCGCCCGGCGCTCAGGGGCGACCCTATTGCCACCGTGGCCTCCCCTTCTACCGGCGGCTCCTATGTGGACTTCGATGTGACGAAGTATATATCAGGTGTTGGAGATTTCAGCTTCGCAGTCACAAGCGATTCGGCTAAAGAGATTGTTTTCAATTCCAAACAAGCAGGGGTCGGTGTTCCGCTGCTGGAAGTCAGCGGCGATGAAACGGTTAGCCGCTTGCCGAGCGACGTGATGGAGCAAGGCGAAAGGTATATCCACCGATATTCCACTCCCGATGATATCAACAATGCAGGTTACTTTGATGTCACAAAACAGCCCTACGGAGCCAAGGGAGACGGGGTGAGTGACGACACCTTGGCGATCCAACGGGCGATCAACGAGGCAAGAGACGCACGGGTGGTCGTGTTCTTGCCGGCGGGCACATATAAGGTAACCGACACTTTGCAGGCGACCCAAGGTCTGATCACGCAGGAAGACACGGCTGCTGGCGAAAGAGTTCGCGATCGCGCTTTTCCCAACGTGCTGACTGGACCCCGCCAGGGGAGGCGCGCCATCATCGAGTTGGCTTCAGATGCAAACGGTTTTGGCGATGACGCCAATCCCAAGCCGCTGGTACACTTCTGGGCGAGGGGCAGAGTGAGAAGCCCTTTCGAAAATCAGCCCAATACCAACTATAACCAGATGCTGATCGATGTGGATCTTGATTTGGGCGGAAACGCCGGAGCGATTGGCATAGATCATGCGGCAGCCCAAGGTTCTGCGATCGAAGACGTGGTCATCCGTGCGACGGGAGCCTATGCGGGAATCCGTAATGCTCCAGGCTCCGGCGGAGGCACGCATGGGGTGACCATTGAAGGCGGCCAATACGGTATGTACATCCTGGATGGTCTTGTCAGTGTGATCAGCGACATCACGTTGACCAACCAGAGCGTAGCGGCGATTTATTATAAAGGAAGTGGCGCACTTCAGGCCGTCGGCGTGAAGATTGAAGGGAGCGGAATTATCGGCGCGACCCCTGGCGCACCTTGGACAGGGAATCTCAGCCTGATCGATTCGGTGGTGAATCTGACAACACCGGGTACAGCTATAAGCACACCGCGCAACGTGTATATCAGCAACTCCTATTTCAGAAATGCCACCGCTGTGGTGAACATCACAGACAAGGGTGTGCAATACGCGAATCAACCTGGCAATGCTTCGGGATGGGCCTATGTCAAGGAGTATGCAGCAGGCACTACCGTCCTACAGTCGCCCAGTTGGTCCAAAGAAAACACGATTGCTCCCATACCGAAAGCCGCAACCCCGGTACCCAATTGGGTGGATGGGGTGAAAGGGACTGCGCCCGTATCGGAAATGAGCAATCCGTACGACGGAAGTATCCCCACAGACCTGCAAAGCAGGCATGCCTGGAGCAAACCGTTCCCGTCCTGGCAAGATGCCGATACGGCGAATGCCAAGACGGCTTATGGAGCCAAGGGTGATGGGAAGGCAGACGATACGGAAGCCATACAGAACGCGATTAACCACAGCAGCAAGGTGTTTCTTCCAAGGGGAACCTACCTGATTTCCCGACCGCTTGTTCTTAAAGCGGATACCCGGCTTTTCGGCATAGGCAATGTGCAAACTCAGCTCGCTCCGATCGTCACGGGAACAAGTACGGCTTTCAATGATCCCGCAAATCCCAAACCGATCATTCAAACGGTGGACGATCCCGACGCGACGACGACCCTTGCTTTCCTGGCAGTGTTGACTCCGCGGACGAAAAATGCGGCGTATGCCATAGACTGGAGGGCGGGGCGCAACTCCATCGTAAGGGATATCGACGTCACCTATGGATTACTGGCGCAAAAAGGGGGGGATGCGCTAAGCAATTCCCTCGTCGTGATCGAAGGGAGCGGAGGCGGGAAATGGTACGAACTGTGGAGCGGAGAATTTAAACCCGGTTCCGAGGCGCCAGGTTATCGCCGGCTTATTGTAAAGAATACGACGCAGCCTCTTTCCTTCTATATGCTGAACCTGGAGCATGCAGTAAGCGATTATCAAGCGGAGTTCATAAACGCTCGGAACGTGGACGTGTTTTCCTATAAGGCAGAGGGCAATAAACCACTGGTGAAGATCGGCAATTCCAATCATATCCGGATGATCGGCTTTGGCGGCAATGCGATGGCGTTAGCGAATACGGCTAGCGTGGTGGTGGAGAACAGCGAGGATTTTGTCCTGGCGAACATGATGTTCCAGCAGCGTCCAAAAGGCGCGGGTTCCCCCACGACATTCGATGGAGTGGCGGTTGATCCCAGTTCCAATTTCATGGTGAAGGACGTCACGGCGAGCGGCAAAACCGCCACGCCGGGCTATGAGCAAGTGGTCATGTACAAACGCGGCAGCCCGTAAGTCAGGCGCTTAGCCAAAGTTAGCCAATAATACTCACTGAAGGAGAATCCATATGCCTTATACAGCAAATGCAGAAAGATACGAGAAGATGCCATATTACCGATGCGGCAAGTCGGGACTGAAGCTGCCGGGCGTTTCGCTCGGCCTGTGGCACAATTTTGGCGGGGTTGATGCTTACGAGAATGGCCGGGCGCTGGTGCGTCAGGCGTTTAACCTGGGCATCACTCATTTTGATTTGGCGAACAACTATGGCCCGCCGCCGGGAAGCGCGGAGGAAACGTTCGGTAAAATCCTGCAATCGGATTTCATGCCTTATCGCGACGAGATCGTGATTTCCACAAAAGCGGGTTATACCATGTGGGAGGGGCCATACGGAGATTGGGGCTCAAAAAAGTATTTGGTTTCCAGCCTGGATCAGAGCTTGAAACGGATGGGTCTGGACTACGTCGATATTTTCTATCACCATCGTCCCGATCCGGAAACCCCACTGGAGGAGACTATGTCCGCGCTGGACTTGATCGTCAGACAAGGGAAGGCGCTCTATATCGGTCTCTCCAACTATAAACCGGACCAAACGAAGCGCGCCGTCGACATTCTCCGATCGCTGGGCACTCCTTGCGTCATTCACCAGATGAAGTATTCCATGCTGTTCAGGGAACCGGAAAACGGGCTGTTTGACCTTCTGCAGCAGGAAGGAGTCGGCTCCATCGCCTTCTCGCCGCTGTCCAAAGGGCTGCTGACCGACCGTTATTTCAAGGGTATTCCGCTGGATTCAAGGGCGGCGGGGACCAGCAAATTTTTGCGTGAGCAGGACGTTTCCGCAGAGATCGTGAACAAATCGCTTCAATTGGACCAAATCGCCAAGGAGCGCGGTCAAACGCTGGCGCAGATGGCCATCAGTTGGGTGCTTCGGGAAGGAAAGGCGACTTCGGCGTTAATCGGGGCAAGCAATACGAGCCAGATCGATGATGCGGCGGCCGCGCTGAATGGCCCTGCATTTACCGAAGAAGAACTGCGTCGTATCGATCAAATATTAAATGTTAGGAAACCATGAATCGCGGCCTACGTTTGGGGAATGCCGTGGTACGAAACGGGTGAAGCAAACGATGCAGAGGCAACGAATCTGTTTCGATAAGCAATGGTCCTTTTATTTAGGCGACGACCGCCGGGCTCCAGAGCCCGACTATGATGACGCTGAGTGGAGACGTGTCGACGTTCCGCACGATTGGAGCATAGAGGGC
>JAJFMO010000106.1 GCA_020697475.1 Paenibacillaceae bacterium
TAAGCTGCTGCAGTGGCTGTTAGCCGGAATTCCAAACTTTCCGGTTCCTTCGTCCCCTCTCTTTCGTCCGACTTCCCCCCTCGCCACTCCGCTCCGCTCCCCGCCGCCAAACCAAAAAAAGACCCCGTGCAGCTTGTCCCCAAAGGAAAGCCGACACAGGGCCGTAAATTGTGCATCCATTAGGTGATATTAGGTGATTCCCTATCCGGCGGATGCTGCCAGATTGCCAGAGGCGATGTCCCGCTCGATTATTCTTCCGCCTCTTCTTGCTCGGCAGAGAGTTGCTGGAACGTGTCGTCGTCCAGCACTCGGCGAGCGGTCACGTATCTCTTCACATAGTACGATTCGCTCATGTTGTCAACAACTACCCCTTCATTCGTTGCCGAATGAATGAATTTGTTGTCGCCAACGTAAATTCCCACGTGCGATACTCCCGAACCACCGGTGTTGAAGAACACCAAATCTCCGAGGCGTAGGTCGTCCTTGGCGACTTTGTCGCCTTCCTTGGCTTGCGCTGCCGACGAATGCGGCAAACTGATGTCGAACTTGCTGAAGACGTACCTCGTAAACCCGGAACAATCGAACCCTTTGTCCGTCGTTCCCGCCCACTTGTAGGGCACACCCTTCAGGTCGTTCATCGTCTCTTCCAGCTTCGAGTCCGCGAAAACGCTGCCAACCTGCACGCAGAATAACGCGAAAAGCGCGAGAGACAGTAGAACGGCTTTCCTCACTACAGTGCTCCTTTCTCATATGCCTACGAGGTTAGCTGGAGGGTTCGGTCGAAAGGCGCCCTATGATCCCTGTGTTGCGAGATCAATTCACCCGAAAGTGGGTCCCCCGGTCCCCCGCGAACGGAGGATTCGGCAAAACATGTCTTTTTATCAAGTATAATAATTCGGCAAATCTTTCTATTTTCCTCTCTGTTCATAAAATATTTACATTTTCTTTACAAGGTTCGCAAAAATAGGCGAATAGACACGAAAAAAAGGCCGTTTCACCAGGAAACGACCCCAATCGCTGCTATTCACATATTTTCGTCGTCAATCCACCATATGCGACAACCTATCTCGCCTATCTAGCCTATCTGGCCTTCGCCACCCAAATCCGATACTGCGAAGAGAGCAACCACAAATCACAGAACACTTTGCAGAACCGATACGCCTGATACAGCGCCAGAGCCAGGAACCCGGCCCAGATCAACGAAGCCGCTGCCACGACAAGAGACAGAAGACCGGTGAGGAGCAGCATCGCAACTGTCACTGCAACCACCGGCAGGCAACAGCGCAGCAGGAACGGAGCCGATTTGGCCGGCCGATTGTCCGTCGTCTTGGCGATCAGCATATAGGTGAAGATCAGCTCGATCAAGTAAATATACACCCAGTATCCAATCAGGTAGGGAGCAAGCTGCAGCAGCATATTTTCATAAGAAATCGAATGGAGAAACAACTGCTTCGCTTTCGGGGCTAGCCAGTACAACGGAGCGACGGTGAGCAGCATCTGGACGGTGTAATAGAGCAGGAAGGGGGCCGCCAACTCCTTGATCCCACGGGCAAACCGGTACCCGGCATTGTACTCGGTATGATGCAAAGAGAAGTAAACCCCCGCATTCAACAGCGGCGTAAACGCCATGCGCAACAGCAGAATGGCCAGCAACAGCCACAAATACGGGTGCGTGATGTCCGTCTTAAGCAAGCGGAACTGACTTTCCGCCAGGAACAAGTGAACTCCGCCTTGAGCCAGCGCATCCCCAGGATACCGGTGCAAGAGGGGGATGACGACGGACGAAATCAGCCGATAGAGTACGACTCCCCACAACAATTGGTATACGAACAACACCGACAGCAAGAACGATTGCCTGGCCGCGCCGCGAAAACCTTCCTTTATATACCCCAACATATGACTCATCTACCATGCCACCCCATTCAGCACGATCTCGATCAGCTTGGTCAACCCCAAATTCCAGCGTACGCTCCACTTCGTATCCACCGTCGTCTTGAGAAAATTGTTAATATGCCGATTTTCCAGCACGAGCGTATGATGCGGATCGATCGCCGCCCAATCGACCGGAGCCTTTTCCTGCACCTTCAACTGCACCTGCGCATCCTGACCGTCCACATCCTCACCACCGTCGAACCGTCGCTCAAGTGCATCTCGATCGGCACCGTCCCCGCGGTACCCCCGTGCTTCTGCACCACAATCGTACTCTCGACCAGGGGCTTGCCATCCACCGTGACCGGTTGACTGTGAATCGATTCAATCGAATAATCCACCATCAACCCGCCATACACATACTGATCGAAAAATGTCGCCCAATCCGCCTTCGTCACATCCTGCAGCACTTTTTGAAAATCTTCTGTCGAAGGATGGCGAAACTTCCATCGTTGGAAATACGTGCGCAGCACCTTGTTCATCGTCTGCGCCCCGACTTGCCGCTCGATCGCCGTCAGCGCCAGCTTTGCCTTTGTGTACACGTTGTCCGCGTACTCGCCCCGAGTGTTGTAATCCCAGGCGTTCTGCCGCAGCGCGGCCGGGTCGGTGATGTAACTCGCCTCGATCGGTAAATTCGACGCATTCCCGTATTCCTCGGCCATCACCCGATCTTCGGAATACGAAGTGAACCCTTCGTCCAGCCAAGCTTCCTCGAATTCGTTAGAAGCCACCATTCCGTACCAATACTGGTGTCCGATCTCATGAACGACCACCCGTTCCAGATCAAGCCCGGGGTTCGCCTCGGTCGCATCCCACGCCGTAATCAGCGTCGGATACTCCATTCCCCCCGTCCCATTCCCGCCAGGCGGCGGTACGACGATCGACAGCGTCGAGTAGGGATATTCCCCGTACCACTGGCTGTAGCGAGTGAGCGACTTTTTGGCTGCGGCGAGGTAGCGGTCTTTCAGATCCTGTTGCTTGGGATCGAGATAGAGCTTGATCTTCACGCCGGGAACGTTGGGAGCTGAGAACGGCTCCTCGTGGTAAACAAAGTGCGGCGATGCCGCCCAAGCGAAATCATGAACATCATCGGCATAAAAATGATACGTCTTCACGTCCCCGGAAACGACCGGCTGCTGGGTGGGAAATCCGGTGGCGGCGACGATGTCGCCCGCGGGCACCTTGATCACGACGTCGAAGATGCCGAAATCCGCATAAAACTCCGAATTGCCATGATACTGGTGAAGATTCCAGCCTTCTTCCGTCCGGCCGCGTACCCCCTTGGGCTCATACACCGCCAGCTTCGGGTACCATTGGCCGGCCATCACATAATCGCCGACATAGCCCATCCGTGCGAACGCCGCCGGCATCGCCACTTCGAACTGAGTCAAGAGCGTAACCTGCTCCCCGGGGAGAACGGCCGTCGGCAACACCAGCTTCATCAGAGTGTGATCGTTCTTGTTGCCGTCATCCGGCTGAACGAAGCTCATCCTCGACAACAGGTCGTCGCCCTGTACCGTCTTGACCGACAGCACCCGCATATGGCCGAACGAGTCGGCTTTCGCTTTGTCATTGCGCAGTTGGCCGCCGGACTCCTTCATGAACGTCGACTGCTTCGACTCGAAGGCGTTCGGGTACAGGTGGAAATACAGTTCCTTGACCGGAACCGTACCCGGATTTTTCCAGGTTAAATTTTGGCTGCCCTGCAGGCGCATTTTTGTCGCGTCCAGCGTGACGCTCATGTGGTACTCCACCACGCGCTGGCTAAGAGGCTCGGGGGTTTGCGGAATTTCTGGAGCGGGTGTCGCCATCTCGTTAGCCGTATTTCCTTGTACGGTCAGATAGGGCTCCGTACCGACAGCTGGTTGATGGTTCTGCTGCTCTGCTTTCCACACCCCGGAAATAATTGCGGCCGCAGCCAGAACGATCAGCCAGGTCGCATAGCGCCTGAACCGGATCTTTCTCATCGTCATTCACCCCATTGACAAGCATGTACAGCATGTATATGTTTGCAATTGGGGGATTATTAGCTAAAATTAAGATGGAGTTTTTGAAAGAGTTATTTTGCGAACAATGTTATGGATATAGCTTTTAGAAAGGGGTCAACGATGGAGCCAAACGATCAAGGCAAGGATCAGGGCAACGATCAAGGGAAGAAGCTGCTCAATCTCAATATTGTCAGCAGCCGCAGCCAGCATCGCGGATTTGGGTCGGGGGTGCTGGATCTCAACAGTGTGTCCAGCGTGATCATCGACGGGGACGTCGCCTACCTCGATATGGGCGCCATGCATGCCAAGAGCAAGGTGGAGAAGCTGATTCGCTTCTCAACGGATAAATCAACCGTCCCGGATGGACGCAGGTGCTGGGTTGTCTGGGTGACGGTCGATCACAAGGAAGACGGCAGCAAGTTCTATGCAGGCGTGACGGCTTGCGAGATGCTGATTGACGCGGAAGCGCGCAAGGGTTGGAAAATTCTTGCCGATCACGTCAACCGCATGGATGCGGCGCTCAAGCGCAAGTTGATGGTCGAAGGCTTGAACGAGACGGAGAAAACCGCGCTCAAGAAATGCCTCGTCGAACACAACCCCGCTTGGTGGGACGCCTCGGACGAGTCGTTGAAACAAGCTCTGGGGTAAGGGGGATAACCGGCTGATGAAACTGATGGAGCAGGAAATCGCAAACGGGAGATTGAGCGAGGAAAGCTTGCGTTATGCCGTTCAACAAGTGAATCTTCAAGGATACGTTATTTTGGAAGGAGTATTGCCCCGAGATTTGGTGGCGGAATTGCGCTCTTCCTTCGACAAGGTGTTCGCTGCCTACCTGCATCAGTTGGATGACAGCAAGAAGGGGGAGAACAGCCCGAAAGGCCGCAATCGGTATCTCACCCACCTGCCGTTTAGGTTGCCGTTCATCGATCCGCGCGTGATCACGAATCCGCTGGCCTTATCGGTCATCGATGCCATCCTTGGGGACAACAGCATCTGTGGGTATTTGGCGGCCGATACGCCTTTGCCCGATTCGGACTACCAGAACGTACACCGCGACTGTCCACCTTTATTTCCGGGACATCCAACCGTCGTGCCGGCCTATGCGTTGGTTCTGAACATCAACCTGGTCGATTTTCGCCAAGATAACGGACCTCTCGAATACTGGCCGGGCACGCATCTGATTCCGGAAAATGTCGGCAAGCTGAACGAAGCGGCGCAAGGGATCGCATCCGTCCCTGCAATCATGCCCGCCGGTTCCCTCTTTATCCGCGACGTGCGGATGTGGCATCGCGGCACACCGAATCGATCCGTCGAGATGCGTCCGAATATGGCGTTGATTTACCGGCGGCCTTGGAATTATCGTGAAAGCGAGCCGCGGCTCGGCATCCCGCAAGAAACGTTCGCGGGCTTATCGGACCGTGCCAAGAAGCTATTCCGTCAAGAAAATATTGGAGGTCCGCTTGTGACTTATTAATCGTTCCACCACCGCTTCAAATCTTGCCACCAACCTCGATTCACCTTATCCGGTGTATCGGGGTTGTCCTTTTTCTCGTCCTGCTCGTCCTTCGGCTCGCTCGTCGACGTTGGTTCCGTTCCCTTGATAAACACTTCCATCCGCGAGTGAGCGCTCTTGCTCGAAGCCAGCTTATCGGTGGCCGGGTCAATATACGCCGTGACGACGCCGCTCGGGATCGGGAACAGCTTCGGCGGAACCGCCTCCAGAGCCGCCTCCGTATAGTCCGCGAAGATCGGCGCGGCCAAATGAGACTCCACCGCGCTAACGTCGCGGTTGCGGTCGTAGCCGACCCACACCGCTGTAGCCAGCTCCGGCGTAAAACCGACCATCCACGCGTCGGTATCGGTCGTGCCGGTCTTCCCGGCGACCGGCCGCTTGATCGTCGAAGCGACCCGGCTGCCCGTTCCCCCCTCGTCGAAGACGCTCTCCATCAAATTCGTCAACACATACGTATACTCCGGCTCCGCGACTTTCTCCTGCTTCGGCTTGGCGCGGTACACCACTTTTCCGTTTCCATCCTCGATGCTTAGAATGGCGGTCGGATCTTCCCGGACACCCTGATTGGCGATCACGCTGAACGCTGACGCCATCTCCAGCGGGCTGACCGGGAACGTACCGAGCGCGAGCGAAGGCAGCGGCTTCAGCGGGCTCGTGATGCCGAGCTTCTTTGCCGTATCGATCACCTTATCCGCACCAACCTGCATGATCGTCGTGACCGCGTAAATATTGTCCGACTTTGAAATCGCCGTCCGCAGATCGATCGGCCCGAAGTATTGGTCGTTGAAATTGCTTGGCGTATACGAGTTTCGCCCGTCGTCATACGTGAACGTTGTCGGTTCGCTTTTAATCCGCGTCACCGGTGTGAACCCGTTCTGCAAAGCCGTCAAATAGACGACCGGCTTGAACGATGAGCCGGGCTGCCGCTTGCCGTCCACCGCGCGATTGAACTGATTCTCCTCGTAGTCGCGTCCGCCGACCATTGCCTTGATATAACCGCTGCGCGGATCGATCGAGACAAGCGCGGCTTGCAGCCCCTTGTCGGCGTTGCGCAAATTATTCCGCACCGCCTTCTCGGCGATCGCCTGCGCCCGCAAGTCGAGCGTCGTATAAATTTTGTACCCGCCGCTGTCGAACTGGCTCTCGCTGATGCCGAGCTTGGCAATCGCTTCACTTTTCACAAAATCCCGAAAATACGGCGCCTCGTCCGGCTGCTCCTCCTGCTGCGTCCGGAACGTCAATTTCTCCTTCAAAGCCGCGGCTTCTTGGTCGGGGGTAATATAATTGTAGCGAACCATCGCGTCGAGAACGTCTTTCTGGCGGCTCTTGGCGTTCTCCATGTCGAACAGAGGCGAGAAATACCGCGGTCCTTTCGGAATCCCTTGCAGCATCGCGCTCTCGGCCAACGTTAAATCTTTGGCGTGCTTGCCGTAATACAACTCAGCCGCCGCTTCGACTCCATACGTGCTTAGTCCATAATAAATTTGGTTCAGGTACCGTTCCAAAATTTGATCCTTGCTATATTGAAGCTCCAGCTGCACCGCGAGGATTGCTTCCTTGAACTTGCGCTCCCAAGTGCGGTCGTGCGTCAAATACAAATTCCAGGCGAGCTGTTGGGTAATCGTGCTGGCTCCTTGCTCGAGCGAGCGGCTCTTCAAATCGACCCAGACGGCGCGGGCAATCCCTTTCATATCGAGGCCGAAATGATCGTAAAACCGGTGGTCCTCAATCGCAAGCGTGGCGTGAATGGCGTCGGGGGAGATGTCTTGAAGCGTGACGACTTGCCGGTTCTGGCCGGAATGAATGGTATCGATGAGATCCCCGTGGAGATCGTATATTTGCGATGTTTGCACGATTTTGACCACAGGCAGCGCTTGCGAGCGCAAATACAGCAACCCCAGAGCCAAACCCGCAATACTAATGATCGACGTGGTAAAAAGGAATTTTACCATCTTGCCGAACCGGCTTCTCTCTCGGCGCGTGGCCAGCTCTTCTTGGCGGGCGGATGCGTCGCGGGGCGAGGCAGGCTGGGTCGATTTTTTCATGGAATGTGCGCTCCTTTCAGTTCTGGGGTATTTTGTCGGGGGTCAATTTACGTCGCTGTTACCATTATGGGAAAGTTGCGGCAAGGCTAATCAATGAGGCAGGGGATTCGCAGGTAAAATTTTCGTGAACCGGATGGCTTTGTGGTAAAATAGGGGGGTTGATTGACAAGGAACGCGTAGAAGAAGCTTAAAAGCTGCAGAAAGAAGGGTTGATTCGTGGAATTATGGTACACAGAGAAGCAAACGGACAATTTCGGAATTACCGCGAAAATTACTGAAACACTCGTTACGGAGAAGACCGAGTTTCAAGACTTGGCGATCATCGATACCCGCGAATTCGGGCGCATGCTTGTGCTCGACGGGATGGTCATGACGACGATTAAGGATGAATTTGTTTATCATGAAATGGTTGCCCATCCGGCGCTCTTCACTCATCCGAACCCGCGTCAAGTGCTGGTCGTCGGCGGCGGCGACGGCGGCGTGATCCGTGAAGTGCTCAAGCACCCGAATGTGGAAAAGGCCGTGCTCGTCGAAATCGACGGCAAAGTGATCGAGTATTCCAAGCGCTTCTTGCCGGAGATCGCCGGCTGGCTGGAACAACCTCGCGTCGAAGTGCTTGTCGACGACGGGTATATGCATATTCATCGCAACAAGAACCGCTACGACGTCATCATGGTCGATTCGACCGAACCGGTCGGGCCGGCGGCTCCGCTGTTCGAGCGGGGATTTTACCAGGGGATTTTCGAGGCGTTGAAAGAAGACGGCATGTTCGTCGCGCAGACCGACAACCCGTGGTTCAAGGCCGATCTGATCCGCAAGGTGAACCGCGATGTGCGGGAGATTTTCCCGATCGTCCGGGTGTACGGGGCGAATATTCCTACATACCCGAGCGGCTTGTGGACGTTCACGATGGGCAGCAAGAAGTACGATCCGCTGCAGGTGGACGAATCGGCGATCCCCGACATCCCGACGAAGTACTACACACCACGGCTGCACAAAGCCGCTTTCGCCCTCCCGCGCTTCGTGGAAGAAATCTGCGGCTTGTAGCCTATAAGGAAGGATGTATGGATCCTCATGCGGTTTGACGAAGCTTATTCCGGCAACGTATTTATCGCCAGCTCCGCCGACTATGCCGCCTCCAAGGCGGTTATCTACGGCATGCCGATGGATTATACCGTCAGCTTTCGCCCCGGTTCACGTTTTGGCCCGGCGCGCATTCGCGAAGTGTCGATCGGCTTGGAAGAATACAGCCCCTATTTGGATAAAGGGCTTGAAGAAATCACTTACTTCGACGCGGGAGACTTGCTGCTTCCGTTCGGCAACCCGGCACGTTCCCTGGAGATGATCGGAGC
>JAJFMO010000107.1 GCA_020697475.1 Paenibacillaceae bacterium
CCTGGTCGAGTAGGTGGGGTCTCTCCATCGTGGATTGAACCCCGTCCCCTCACAGATCCGTACGTGCGCAATTCACGCATACGGCTCTTCACAACAATCCTTTACCGAATGGTTAGGTGTAAATATTGATCGTGATGCGTGGTTTAGGTAGCCTGAACACGCCCAGTAGGTTGAAGAACTTCTCTTTGGTAAAGCTTTGGCGCTGACTTCTGCGATTGAGCCATTTGAACATCAGGTTGATCGTTTTGTAGTAAAAGAGCCACATCTTCCTTGAATTATCCGTGATGCCATAGTATTTGTAGTGCCCCATCAGTTTGGCTCGGAGGATTTTCAGGAATTCTTCCTGCTCCATGTGACGATTGTCCTTAATCCAGGTTTTCATCGCTTTCACCTTTTGTTTGAACTTCTTCTTGCTCGTCTGTCGTTTTACCCGGAAGTTACCTGTTCGACTCTTGGAGCAATAGTGGGTGAAACCCAGAAAGTCAAACGTTTCCGGCTTCTTCCTGCCGTCCCTTTTGCTCTGCCCTTCCGCATATCGTCCAAACGCGATGATCTTGGTTTTCTCTTCCGCCACATTTAGGTTAAATTTGCCTAGACGCTGGATGAGTGCGGTATAGAACTGTTCCGCTTCGTCCCTGTACTGAAAACAACAGACAAAGTCGTCCGCAAAGCGGATGATCTCTGCCTGTCCCCGGCACCACTCCTTGACCGCCTTGACGAACCATGTATCTAACGCATAGTGCAGATATACGTTCGCCAGTAGCGGCGATACGACGGATCCCTGCGGGGTTCCTTCCTCTGTTGGTTCGAATGTTCCGTTTTCAGAAATACCGGCTTTCAGCATCCTTCTTACCAGTCGCAGGATATTTGGGTCTCCAATACGCAGTTCGAGAAATTTCATCAGCCATTCGTGGTCGACATGATTGAAAAACCCTTTGATGTCCGCATCCACTACGTAACTGATCTTCCCTTTTTCAATCGTCGCGTTCAGCCTTTTCAGTGCGTCGTGCATGCTCCGGTTCGGGCGAAATCCATACGATACATCCAAGAAGTCCTGCTCATAAATCGCTTCTAGCACTTGCTTTAGCGCATGTTGTACCAATTTGTCTTCGTAAGCCGGGATCCCCAGTGGGCGCATACTTTTCTCGTCCTTGGGGATGTAGGTTCTTCTGGCGGGCTGCGGTCGATAACTTTTTCGCTTCAATCGCTCCACCAGTTTGCCTATATTCGTTTCCAAGTCCTTCCCATACATCTCTTTCGTGACCCGGTCGACCCCTGTCGCCTTATTTGGATCCATCATTTCATGACTCTCCATCAACGTCTGTTCGTTGATGAGGTGTCCGATCGACGTGAACTTCAAGGTGGGGTCAGTTTTGGCCATTTCAGCTATTCTCGATAATTGCGTTGCCACTTCTTCTCCACCTCTGCGTGCGGTAAATGTGTCCTTACCAAGATCAATCGTTGTGTCGTCGCCTTTCCTCCCTCGGCATTATCCGACTTCATCAGTACTACGCGACGATCCGACTTCCTGACTGCCGTTTGGCTCCCTCACGTTTTACCGCTTGTCGGCCATACTCCTGTCGTGGTTCCTATTCTGTACTGCACGAGCAGAAGAGCGGTCAGGATCTCCCGAGTTGCTGCCTCGTCATTGGTATACATGCCTGGCTCTCCGACCCCGGGGAAGCTTCTTCGAACTTGCCTTGTCGCTCGAAGTCGTGTTGTCTTCCGAACTTTTGAATCCGTCGACCTTCCCGAAAATACTGCGTTTCGAGGCTCAATCACTTTCAGGCCTGCACCCTAACTGTCTACGCTTAAACGTCCCTGTTACCAGAACCGTTCCAAGACTCGCTATTGGTGGTGTGGCTAGTACCTTACCAAACAGGGTTCACACCTGTTAAACGCGACAACCTTGCTCGGTCGCTTCCAAAAGTGCAGTTTTTTCGAGCACCATGCGGGCAATTTACGGAACTTCAGCAAAATTACTGCAGAAATGCAGTAATTTGACTCCAGACTTAAATAATTGCACAAAAAAACTGTAGAAATGCAGGCTTTTGTTAACGCCGAGATCAAATAGCTATAAAAATTAAAACCTTCCCGATCCGGAGATCGGGAAGGTTTTGCTGTAAGGCCAAGCGGTTAAACCGCCAAAGCCGCCTTCGGCGTATCGAAGCGACGACCGCACAGCGGGGCGAGCTTCTCCAGGTCGACCATCAATTGTGCGAACTGCTCCGGGAACAGCGACTGCACTCCGTCGCCGGTCAT
Organism: Paenibacillaceae bacterium; assembly: GCA_020697475.1. Taxonomy (GTDB): domain Bacteria; phylum Bacillota; class Bacilli; order Paenibacillales; family NBRC-103111; genus JAJFMO01. Next base: position 2,263 of record JAJFMO010000107.1, read on the forward strand.
CGAATTGTCGGGATCGGTATGCATCTCCACGATCAACCCTTGCGCCCCGGCAGCAACAGACGCCTTAGACATTCTCTCCACCAGTTCGCGACGGCCGGTTCCGTGGCTCGGGTCGGCAATCACCGGCAGGTGGCTCAATTGCTGCAGCACCGGTACGGCTGTCAAGTCGAGCGTGTTTCGAGTGTACGTCTCGAAAGTACGGATGCCTCGCTCGCACAGCATCACTTCGGAATTACCGCCGGCCAAGATGTACTCGGCCGCATTCAAAAATTCATCGTAAGTCGCGCTGAATCCGCGCTTCAACATCACCGGCTTGCGGATCGTGCCAAGCTTGCGCAGCAAGTCGAAGTTCTGCATGTTGCGAGTACCGACTTGCAAAATATCTGCATATTCGGCGATCACGTCGACGTATTCCGGGGTCATCACTTCGGTAATCGTCAACAAGCCGTATTTAACGCCCCGCCGCGCAGTACTTGCGCCCCTGCAGCTTTCACCAAGCGGGCGATCTCGTTGATCTGCTCCGGAGACTCCACAGCGCACGGGCCGCCCATGATGACGAGCTGGTCGCCGCCGATCTCCACATCCTTGATCTTGATGATCGTGTCGGCCGGGTGGAAGTCGCGGCTCGCCAATTTGTACGATTTGGATATCTTCACGACTTGCTCCACTCCGCTCATCTGGCGGAGCTGTTCGGCGAGCACCGGATCCGCCTTGCCGATAATGCCGATGACCGTGCGGTCTTCCCCTTTGGAAACGTGCGCGGTCACCCCAAACTTCTCAATATGGCGGACAATTTCCCCAATTCTTTCTTCGGAAATGTGGTTGGACGTAATAACGATCATATAATGATTCCCTCCTTGAAAATAATAACTGGCGCTTGCCACGGCGCTTTCGCGCTTGTACGCTTCAACGCTCACACGCTTTTAAGCTTTTAATCGTTAAAGTGAATATTAGCACGTTTACCGTAACCCGTCAAGATTGCGGATCACGGTCTGGCAGGTTGTGATCTGGCGGATTGGGGCGTGTCGGATTGTGCCGCGAATCGCGATTTTCCCGGACAGGAGCCCCTTCCCTTCACGGCTCCTGCTCGGAAATAACGAGTTGCGCTTTGCGATGGCGGCGCCGCTCCTTGCGTCTGGCGGCAAACGCCTCCAACGCCCATTTTAGCGGGAAATAGACTAGCAGCCCTAACACCGTACCGACCACCATGCCGCCGACGATCAACTTGAAACTCACTCGCAATATATCGTCCAGCCAATGCGGCAATATCATATGCAACGTGTGGTAAAAATGCTTGGGCACCACCCAACCGCCGACTTTCGCGTTCAGGAATGCAAGCGGGATATAGATGATTTTGCCCAACACGAAACCTGCCAATGCACCGGCCAAACTGGCCCGCAGGAAAAAGACAAACGGAAAGATGAGAAAGAAGGCCAACCCAAAAGTCGGGAGCGTAAACATCTCGATGGCCAGCCCGATCGAAAACCCTTTCGCCACCTTCGCCGGTCCGCCTTTGACGCGAAACAGCAAAAAGTATCTGTATTTAAACCATCTGCCGACTTTCGCCAGCCGATTTCGTTTGTGGTTATTGTAATTGCCCTGCATGACGCCTCTTCCTGGCGAAACCCCATCTTGACACACATCCTGCTCAAAGAAAAACCAAAGCTAATTTCGTTGAGCAGCCTCACGGTCAAAAATCAAATTCCAGCCGTTGTTTTTGCTTGCGGGATCAATTTACTCTTATCGATCTTGCGGTGAATCTCCCACGTCACCGGATTGCCCGGCTCAAATTGCTGCAAATAATCGATAACTTCCTTCGTGATCGGCGTCGGAGTGGAAGCTCCGGACGTGACGGCGACGTTGCGAGGGTGCAGCAGCCATTCCGGCTTCACCTCCGTCACATCGGCTACCCGATATGCCTTAACGCCGGCGATCTCCTCCGACACTTGCGCCAGCCGGTTCGAGTTGTTGCTGCGCGGGTCGCCGACCACAATCGTCAGATCGGCTTCCTTCGCCTGCTCGGCCACCGCTTCTTGGCGAATCTGTGTCGCCAGGCAAATCTCGTTGTGAATCTCCGCTTGCGGATATCGCTCGATCAGTCGGTTCATAATATGGCGAATGTCCCATTGGCTCATCGTCGTCTGATTCGTAATGACGAGCCGATCCGTACGCAACTCCAACCGATCCGCCTCTTCCAACGTCTCGATCAAATAAACCGAGTCCGGAGCAACGCCGACCGCGCCTTCCGGCTCCGGATGCCCTTTCTTGCCGATATAAATAATCTCGTATCCGGAAGCCACTTTCTCGCGGATCAGATCGTGGGTGCGGGTCACGTCCGGACAAGTCGCATCGACAACGGTCAACCCTTTGTCGCGCGCCCGGCGCCTGACCTCCGGAGATACGCCGTGGGCGGTGAAAATAACCGTTCCCCGCTCGATCTTCTCCAGAATGTCCAGCCGATTTGCACCGTCCAGCGTAATAATTCCTTCCCGCTCGAAAAACTCGGTGACATGCGAATTATGCACAATCATGCCTAAAATATGAATCGGTTTCGGCAAATTTATATTTTTGGCGGTCTTCATCGCCAATTCCATCGCATCGACAACGCCGTAGCAGTACCCTCTGGGGGAAATTTTGACAACTTTCACGGCTGTAATCCCCTAACTTGTCGGCAAGCGTTCAAATAAACCGACTATTTTCCTATAATTATAGCCTATTGTTCCTCCATAGGAAAGGGAATCGGCAGCCAGACAATAAATACTGTTCCTTCACCGACACGCGTCTTCACTTCAACGGAGCCGCCGTGCTCGTCGATGATCCACTTGGCAATCGACAGCCCGAGACCGGTGCCCGCCGTCTTGCCGCGGGATTCGTCCGCCCGGTAAAACCTGTCGAAGATACGCGGAATTTCGTCCTTCTCCATGCCGATCCCGGTATCCTCGATGCGAAGCCCGATCTGGTCGTCCGCCCGGACCGCGGATAATTCGACAAATCCCGACGGCGTGTATTTGAAAGCATTTTCGATAAAAATAAACAACATCTGCTGCAAATAATCTTTGCTGCCGAGCACTCGCACTTCGTCCAATGCGGACAGATCGCCGGTGCGCCACTCGGCTTTCTTCGGAAGAAACTGCGCGCGACGTACCACTTCCTCCACCAACGGAGTCAGCTCGACCTCCTCCTTGACGATTTGCACCCCGGCGTCGGCGCGGGCGAGCGACAGCAAATCGTTGACCATCCGGCTCATTCGCTCCGCTTCCTCGGCGATGTCCTTCATCGCATCGAGCGAGACGCCGAGTGTTTGAGGCCCCTCCAACTGCTGCAAACCAGTCCCTCCAGCCTCGCCCGCCTCCAACCCCTTCGCCGCTTCCGCCGTCTCGATCGCCTGCTTGCGCCACATCTTCTCCAGCAGGTCGACGTTGCCGCGGATCGTCGTGAGCGGAGTGCGCAGCTCGTGCGAGGCGTCCGAGACGAACCGCCGCTGCGCTGCATACGCCTGCTCGAGCTCGGTATACGCGCCCTGGATGCGCGCAAGCATATTGTTGATCGTGCCGGTCAGCCGGCCGATCTCATCCCGCGGCCCCTCGTAATCGATGCGCCGGCTTAAGTCGACGCCGTTCTCAATCTGGTCGGTGGCGACAATCACTTGCTCGATCGGGCGCAGCACCTTGCGGGCGAGAAACCAGCCGATCGTCGCGGCGACGAGGATCGTAATGAGCACTGCGAGCGCGAACGTGTACTGCAGCGTATCGAGGAAGTTGTTCAGCGAGTCGGTCGCTGCCGCCACCTGCAGCACCCCAAGCAACTGCCCGCCGTAAACAAGCGGATAACTGTAGATCAACAGCTGCAGCCCTCCGACCTGACTGCGATCGTACCCGTCCACGCCGCTGCGCGCTCGGGCGATGATATCGTCGGTCATCGGCAGCTCGATGTTATACGCGGCCAAAAATTGAGATTTGCTCTTATACTGGCTCTTGATATTGTACACTTGCAGTAAATAAGTACTGTTGGAACGCATGTCCTGGCCGTTGAGCAGCAGCTCGAAGTTCACCCCGTCGAGGCTCATCGAATAGGCCGGCTGGATTCTTTTGACCACGGACGCGGCTTGGCTCTTCAAATTCGTCCGCAAATCGACGCCCAAACTATAAGACAGAAAGTAATAAAGCCCGATGCCGAACAGCAGCAAAGTCACAGTCAGGATGCCGGAGTACCATAGGGTCAGCCGCAACCGGATAGACATATTAATCCCCTCTCAACACGTAGCCCGCTCCCCGTACGGTCTGAATAATCCGCTTGCCGCCATGCTCTTCCAGCTTTTGGCGCAGCAAGGCGATGTACACTTCCAAGACGTTCGACTCCCCGCTGAAATCGTAGCCCCATATTTTCTCCATGATTAGATCGCGGGACAGCACCCTTTTCGGATTTTGCAGAAAAAGATGCAGCAAGTCGTACTCCTTCGTCGTCAGTTCGATCAGCTTGCCGTCGCGAAACACTTCGCGGGTGTCGAAGTCCATCGTGATGTCGTCGTAGCTGAGCCGATTGGTCTGCTGATCCCCGATTTCCGACTTGCGCCGCAGCAGAACGCGAACCCGGGCAAGCAGCTCCTCCAGGGCAAAAGGCTTTACCAAGTAATCGTCTGCACCCATGTCGAGCCCCTTGACCCGATCGGCCACCTCGTCCTTGGCGGTCAGCATCATAATCGGCATCTCGCCTCCGCCCTCGCGGATGCGGCGGCACACTTCCCAGCCGTCCACGTAAGGCATCATCACATCGAGGATCACGAGCTGCGGCGTCTGCTCGAGGATGGAGCGCAAGCCTTCCTGCCCGTTGCTTGCCGTCGTCACGGAGTAGCCTTCGAAGGCGAGCGCCCGGCGCAGCATGGATATAATTTTATCGTCGTCGTCGATGACAAGGATTCGTTCTCTCAAATCGCTGTTCCCTCCCCAGTCCGGCTGATTCGCCGGCCACATTTTCAACCATATTATACCAAACCCTTGATTAGGAGAAAAAAGGCCCCCCAAGCTGGAGAGCCTTCTTCGAAGCGACGGCTATACTAGCCATGTCAACCGGGTTTACTGGTTGCCGCTGTCGGCGTTCCTGTCGCCGATTGTTACGGAAATTTCCATCTGCTTGCCGTTGCGGACAATCGTAAAGGTTGCCTTGTCGCCCACCTTGAGCGCTTTGACTTTATTGGACAAATCTTCCGAGTTCGTTACTTTGTCGCCGTTCATGCCGACGATCACGTCGTACTGGCGAATGCCTGCCTTGAACGCCGGGCTGTTGCGTTGCACCTCAGAGACGATCGTTCCGTCTGTGCCGTCCAGCTGCAGATCGGTTACCCAGCTCTTGTCGATATCCTGAAGCGCCACGCCGATGAACGGAGCCGGCTCTTTCGGAATTTTTTGGCCGCTTTCCAGCTTCTCGAGCAGCGACGTAATCGTCGTCGTCGGAATCGCGAAGCCGATGCCTTGCGCTTGCGCGCTGACGGCGGTGTTGATGCCGATTACCTGGCCGTCAAGGTTAAGCAGAGGACCGCCGGAGTTGCCGGGGTTAATCGAAGCGTCCGTCTGCAGCAAGTGCTTGTATTCGCGGTCGCCCTTCTGGTCGGGAATGTCGATCGGACGTTCCTTCGCGGACAGTACGCCGACCGTAACCGTATGGTCGAATCCGTACGGGTTGCCGATCGCCACGACCCAATCGCCGACATTCAAATCGTCGACATTGCCAAGAGGCAACGTCTCGAACGGCTTGTCGCCTTCGATCTTCAGCACAGCCAAGTCATAATCGTAGCTGCTGCCGAGCACTTTCGCCGTAAACTTCTTGCTGTAGCCTTGTACCGTCACCTGAACCTGGTCAGCCCCGTCGATGACGTGCTCATTGGTTAAAATATACCCGGAATCTTTGTAAATAAATCCGGATCCCATTCCTTCAGGCTGCAGCGAGTCGCTGCCTTGCTGCTGCGGCTGTTGCTGCTGGGGAGCCTGGCCGCCGTATCCGTCACCGAAAAACTGGCGGAAGAAAGGATCGTTGAAGAACGGATTGTTCGAATTGCCGCTCCGGGCTTTCGGTTTCACGAACGTCTCGATCTTGACGACCGCGGGCGACGCCGCGTCCACCATGCCGGAAATGTTGTTCGGCCGAGCCATATCGAGCGCCGTCGTCTTCACTCCGCCGTTGCTTCCGGAACCGGAGATGACGCTGTGAGAGGCCGATCCGGATCCGGCCATGTATCCTTCCGTACCGGTGAACAAATTCATCTTGTCGGCGGCGAACATCAAGCTGCCGACGACGAGCGCGCCTGCCAGGAAGGCGGCGAAAACGCTCGAAGCGTTGGACCGCCGTTTCTTGGGGTATTGCCAAGCCGCAGCGTTCGTGGGGCCGGACGTCGGGCCGCCTTGTTGCCCAGCCGATTGCCCGCTTTGCTGTCCAGACCATCTGCCGCCGAGCCCGAACGGCCGCATCGGCCTCGGAGCGGTCACCTCCACATGGGTGACGTCCGTCGAATCCGTCGCCGAGGCGGTCGTTGACGAAAGATCGTCCTGCGGTTCCAGGGTCGTTTCCCCTTCTTGCCGAGCCGGTTTATAAGGCTTGTAAGGGCCGTAAGAATAGTAGTAGGAGTCGCTGCCTCCCGCAGGTTTCGTGTAGTTGGCCTGGGCCTTATCCGAACGGCGCTCTTCCCCTAGTTCTTCTTGCGCCATGTTGTCATGCAATTGTCCGTTCGTTCCCTTGTCTTCCGCTTTTTTGAAAAAATCACTGTAATCTCTTTTGTTGTCTTCCATCTTAACTCCCTCCTTCTATATTGCCTATTTTGACCCGCCTACCTTAATCCCACCTTAAAAAATTTATAAATGTAAGTAAAATATCGAGGACAAACGGCTAACGCCTAACAGTGGCGAAATCCGTTTGTCAAGACGTCGAACAATCAACGGAGAATTTACTTTCTGAGACGTGAACTAGGCGGACCAGCCTTTTCGATGGGCGTAGATCGCCAATTGCGTGCGGTCGACTTGCTCGCATTTCATCAACAAGTTGCTGACATGCGTCTTGACCGTCTTGATGCTGATATGCAATTCATCGGCGATTTCCTTGTTCGTCTTGCCGTCGGCGATCAAAAGCAGCACTTCTTTCTCGCGAGGCGTCAAATCTTCTTGCTCGGACTGGGCGCTGCGTTGACGCAACCCGCGGGTAAGCGCGCCCGCGACTTCCGGCGACATGGTCGGATGACCCGCCAGCGTGTCTTTGATTTGCTTGAGCAATTGCTCAGCGGAGACGGTCTTAAGCAAGTAGCCGGCTGCACCGGCTTCGATCGCCGCGACGATCTTGTCGTCTTCGAGAAAGCTGGTGAGCATGATCACTTTGATATCGGGACTGGCCGCAGCGATCAGACGCGTCGCTTCCACGCCGTCCATTACCGGCATCATCATATCCATCAGGATGAGATCGGGGAGTTGATCGCTCTGGAGTTTCTGCAAATGCGCTATAGCCTCTTTGCCGTTGGCCGCTTCGGCCGTCACCTCGATCGAGTCATCCTGCGACAAATAAGCGCGCAATCCTAAGCGCACCATATCATGATCGTCAACGATCATTATTTTCATTCTGCTCATGGAAAAAAGTTCACCTCTTGAATTTAGGAATGCGGACTTTCAGGCTGGCGCCCATGCCGGGACGGCTAGCGATTTCGAAGCTGCCGCCAAGCTTCTCGGCTCGTTCTTTCATTGTAGCCAGACCGTAGGACCCAGCCTTGACAGCCGACGTGTCAAAACCTGCGCCGTTGTCTTCAATCTTTAGCGAATATTGGCGGCCGGTGTCGCGCAAGGAAAGTGTCACCCGCGTCGCCTCCGAATGCTTCACGACGTTAGCCATTCCTTCCTGGATGAGCAGGAACATCTGGTGCTCGATCGCCTCGGGCATCGCTTCTGCCGATGAGCTTGCCAACTTGCCGCTGCCGCCGTTGCCACCGTTGCCTCCACCACTGCCACTGCCATTGGCACCGGCACCCTTGACATTCACGCCAATGTCGAGGTCGAGCGTGCCTTGCAGCTGATTTTGCCGACAATAGTCGGGAAACCAGCGATCAAGCGCTTGCTGCAGCGAACGGCCTTCCAGCTCAATCGGCCGCAGTTGGGAGATCAATCCGCGCATTTGCCGCTGGGCATGTTGGGACACCCCGATTAGCTGCTCGATCAGCTTCGCTGCCTGCTGCGGGTCGCGCTCGATCATCTGCGGCAACGCCGAGGCGGTCATATGCATAGCAAACAACTGCTGGCTGACCGTATCATGCAGATCGCGCGCCAACCGGCGCCGTTCCTCGATCACCGCCGCTTCGTTGGAGGCTGCTTGCAGCATCACATTCTCCTCGCCTAATTTCTGAAGCCACTGAATGCGTTGCTCCATCGACTCAGCCATCTGATTAAAATCGCGAAAAACCGGGTCGAACGGGTCGCGCCCGGATACCGGCAACCGCTGCGACAAGTTGCCGCGGGACATCTGGATCAAGCCGATCTGCAAGGCGTCGACTTGACGCACGAAGCGACGGGAGGCGTAATAGCCGATCGCGACACCGATGAGGACGGCCAGGCCGAACGCCATCCATTCCCCGCCGGCAAATTGCTGCGGCCACGCCCAAACTTCCCATCCGAGGGCGAACGCCGCCGCCGACAGCGCCGTCGAGAGTGCGAAGCATAAGACCATTTGCCATTTGGCATTGCTCAACTTTTTGACGCCGCCCTTCGTTACCCGACTTGAATGACCACGATGTCGCCGATAAACATGCTGATATTTATTTTAATTTTTTTGTCGGCCAATTTATAGGCCGGGCTTTCTTCCTTCATACTCTTGAACATGCCGCTCTCGGACCGGTTCAGCACTCGCTGGTCGCCCATGAACACCGAGGAAGTAACACTGATCGCGACATCCGCATCATTCGGCACAAAGATCTTCACATCCCCGATGAAGGCGGATATTTGAATCGGTGTGACGCCGTGGGGAATCGCCGCTTTGGTCAAGTCGATCGTCGTGTCCCCGATAAAGTGGGAGACGTTCGTCGGTTTCAATTCCCAATAATCTCCTCCGAGAAAAATGTCGCCGACAAAGCCTGACCGATCTGTTCGTTTTGGACCCCCTTTTTGGAATGAGCCGTAGTTCGGTTGTTCGTAAGAGGGGCC
>JAJFMO010000600.1 GCA_020697475.1 Paenibacillaceae bacterium
ACATCGGGGACTGGGCTTTCATTCATGATGTACCGAAGGATGCCAGCGAGCCGAATGCCTGGAGGGGAAAGCGCAGCGAGGAGGAGATCGAGCGGGCAAACCCTACCTTGTATCGCCCAAATATAAGGAGAGAGTTCAAGCATTCGGTCTGTGAGACCCTGAGCCCCTAAGTCCCCCTTCGGTAAGCCTGCCGGTGAAATCCCGTAATGTAGCGGAACAGCGCGGCGCCGTCGTCGGGAAGGTTCGCATCGGGACGCAAGCGAAGCACCATCGCTTGGTAAGGCTCGGGCACTTGGGTGTAGTGATGGACGTAGTCGGTCAAGGTGAACCCGCACGCTTGCCAGAACCGGATGCGGGCGACGGTTTCCGGAGAGGTTGCTCCGGCATCGCCGTCCGTCTCGGCTTCGATGAGAATGCCGCTCAGGTTCATCTCTTCTGCGGCCCATTGGCGGATATAGTCCATAAACCGCCGTCCGACTCCTTGGCCGCGCAAGTTTTCCCGGACGGCCAGGTAGTCGATGATCAGCGCATTGGCTTCCGCGGCGACGGCGCTGATCGCCATGGCGACGACTCGCGACTGGCCATTCTGGCCACGTGCAGACGCGGTATGCAGGCGGCATAAATGTCTCGCGAACATGCCCATGATGATCGCCCTCTTCTTGCGTCCGTGCGCGGGGAAGGCTTGCTCATACACCTCCTCGGCTTCGTTCCACAATGCTTCGTCCCACTCATCGATCGTGCGAAATTCCAGCGATAGCGCCATTTTTTTACCTCAATAGAATTTTATAAATTTCGGGGCCCCCCGCAAAGTACCTGATTCAGCCTCGAAGCAAGGCTACACTTTGTGGGGTTATTTTACACTCCTTTCTCTATAGTTTAACGAATTCGCCCTCTTCATTCCAAACTCGCCGCCATCAAAAATAAAGGATACTCAAAGCTTGGCTGAAGTGGTAAAATGGACCATGTGTATACGCTTACTGTAAGCTAGCTGCAATCATCCAAATTATCGATCGGAGGAATGGGAGCCATGGCGGGAAATCGGGCTGTTGCTTATGTGGAACCGGGGAAGGTGGAAGTTCGCGATATTTCGTATCCTGATTTGATTTTGCGGGATGGGCCTGGAGTCAATCCGCTGAATGTCGGGCGCAAGTGCGATCACGGCGTGATTCTGAAGGTGGTCACTACGAATATTTGCGGGAGCGACCAGCACATGGTCAGGGGCCGCACCACCGCTCCGAGCGGTCTCGTTCTGGGTCACGAAATTACCGGAGAAGTCATCGAGGTGGGACGGGACGTCGAGTTTATCAAGAAGGGCGATCTCGTATCCGTGCCGTTCAACATCGCCTGCGGCCGCTGTCGCAGCTGTAAGGAGCGCAACACCCATATTTGTGAAAATGTGAATCCGGACCGCCCGGGATCGGCGTACGGATATGTGGACATGGGAGGCTGGGTCGGCGGGCAATCCGAATACGTGATGGTGCCGTATGCCGATTTTCAATTGCTGAAGTTTCCGGACAAAGATCAGGCGATGGAGAAGATTCTCGATCTGACGATGCTTTCCGATATATTTCCGACCGGTTTCCACGGCGCGTTCAGCGCAGGGGTGAAACCCGGATCGACCGTATACGTCGCCGGGGCGGGTCCGGTCGGTTTAGCGGCTGCGCATTCCGCTCAACTGCTCGGCGCATCCGTCGTCATCGTTGGTGACTTGAACAATGAGCGGTTGGCCCAGGCAAGAAGCTTTGGCTGTGAAACCGTCAATTTGCGCGAGCATCCGAACTTGGGCGAGCAAATCGAGCAAATTCTCGGCGTGCCGGAAGTCGATTGCGCGGTAGACTGCGTCGGTTTTGAGGCGCACGGCCACGGCCATGCTCATGGCGAAGCGCCGGCGACCGTGCTGAACACGATCATGCAAGTGACCCGGGCAGGCGGGCGGCTGGGTATTCCCGGTCTGTATGTCACCGGAGACCCTGGCGCGGTGGATGAGGATGCAAAGTTCGGAACATTGAAGATTCGCATCGGACTCGGTTGGGCCAAGGCTCACACTTTCGTCACCGGTCAGACGCCGGTGATGCAGTATCACCGCTCTCTGATGATGTCCATCTTAAGCGGGAAAGCGCAAATTGCCAAGGCGGTCAACGCCACTTTGATCTCGCTGGATCAGGCGCCGGCTGCCTATGCCGAATTCGATCAAGGCGCGTCCAAGAAGTTTGTCATCGACCCTCATGGCTCGGTGAAGCGGTAAGAACGTTGGCGAACCGCCGGCTGACGGGCATTGTGCTCGCCGGTCGGCGGTTTTTTGTTGCGAACATCGCTAACGATTGCCAACAACGTTAAATCAGCGAATTAAGCCAAGTTCAAAATCTGACGACTATGAGAGACGCAATTTCGTTCATTTTCGCCATCCCCTATTTATGGTATAGTTTGTACGAATCCTTCACCAAAGGCTGTGACTGCACTCTTGTTTCCATCCGATGAATCCGTCCTGAAACAACCTTCGTTCACCAACTTCTGGGTAGCGCG
>JAJFMO010000108.1 GCA_020697475.1 Paenibacillaceae bacterium
ATTGTGCTTGCGATAGATCCAATATGTCGAACAATATGAACTACGACAAGTGTAATTCGGCCTGTATGGCCTGTTAGATCGTGCTTCCCGAAGCAGCCTAGGCGCCACGGCCGCGCGCGAGAAATGCCAAGAATGCCGCGGCCAAAGCCGCAGTCTTCGCGTCAGGAGGCGTGGCAGCTCACCACGTCTCCAGCTTCATCAGCGGCTCCGCCTTTACATCAAGCGGCGTAAAATGCCCCTGCCGCCACTTCACATAAGCGGCGGCGCCGATCATCGCCGCGTTGTCCGTGCACAGCGCCAGCGGCGGCGCGAGCAGCGGCAAGCCCTCGGCGGCACACCGCTCCGCCAGCCGCTCGCGAAGCCCGCGGTTGGCGGCCACGCCGCCGGCGAGCAGCAGCTGCTTCGCTCCGTAGGCCCGCGCGGCCCGAATCGCTTTCTCGACGAGCACGTCGATCACCGATTCCTGGAAGCCGCGGGCCACATGGGCGGGGGGCAGCTCCTGCCCTTTCATGCGAGCCTGATTCAACGCCGCCAACACAGCGGATTTCAAGCCGCTGAAGCTGAAGTCGTACGAATCCGGCTCCAGCCAGGCGCGCGGCAACGGCACGGCTTCGCCCGATTCGTGGGCCAGCCGGTCGACGTGCGGCCCGCCCGGATACGGCAAGCCAAGCGCCCGCGCGACCTTGTCGTAAGCTTCGCCCGCGGCGTCGTCGCGGGTTAAGCCGATGATGCGGAAGCTTCCTTCCGCTTCGCAATAGACCAGCTCGGTGTGCCCGCCGGAGACGACGAGGCACACTGAAGGATACACCAACTCGTGCACAAGCCGGTTGGCGAAAATATGCCCCGCGATATGATGCACCCCAATCAGCGGCAATCCGAGGCTGAAGGCCAGCGCCTTCGCCGATACCACGCCCACAAGCAGCGAGCCGACCAGCCCCGGCCCTTGCGTCACCGCTATCGCTGACAAGTCGCCAAATTCCAGGCCCGATTTCCCCATCGCCTCTTCAAGGATAACGGTGATCGTCTCCACGTGCTTGCGAGACGCCACCTCGGGCACGACACCGCCGAACTTCCGATGGGTGTCGATCTGGCTTGACACCTCGTTGACGATCACTTCCCGGCCGTCCTTCACAATCGCCACGGCTGTCTCATCGCAACTCGTCTCGATCGCCAATATATAACACGGCCGCCCTGAGGCGGCGCGCACTTCGAAGTTTGTTTCCAACATGTTTACCCACCTCTGGATGCTCGACGAAAAAATTTCCCCGCGCACCCTTATTCTTCAAAACGATACTTCGGAAGGTCGGCCCACATAATCAGGGCGTCCTCTCCGTTGTCCGAGTAGTATCCGCGCCTCCGCCCGACGGAATAGAAGCCAAGCTTCTCGTACAAATTGCGGGCGATCTGGTTCGATACCCGCACCTCCAGCGTCATCCGCTCGGCGCCGAGAAAGCTCGCCGTCCGCTGCAGCTCGCTCACGAGCCGCTCGCCGAGCTTGCGGCCGCGGAAACTGCTTAAGACAGCGATATTCGTGACATGCGCTTCCTCCATAATGATCCACATGCCGCCGTACCCGATAATGTGGCCGTCATACTCCATCACCATATATTGCGCGAACTGATTGTTCGTCAACTCGTTGTGGAAAGCCGCCTCAGTCCAAGGGGTCGGGAAAGCGTCGATCTCGATCCGGCATATTTGCGGAATATCCTGCAGCCGCATCGCCCGGAATCGCAGATGTTGCTCCTCATTCAACTGAGCTTGTTCCTCCACGTGTGCCCTCCCCTTCCAAGCGGCATTCGCGAACCCATCTTAACCCATCTCACATTTTGCGAAAAATCAGCCGTTCGCTTTCATTTTGGCCAGCAATTTCACTTCCGCCTCGGCCAATTGCGTATAATTCGGCGCCAGGTTGTGCGTCTCATCGACTTCTCCACGCAGCCATCTGCTACGAGCAATCCTCGCCATATCGCGAGCCCGAATGACGCTCGATACTAGCGCGACCGGTGTCCGCCATCCGTCCGTCAACTGCAGCATATGCTCGGCAAAACCGTCTGTCTCCCCGCAAAACAGCACCTGCCCCGGCGGGGTATCCGTTTGCGCAAGCTTCTCGCCGATCTGCTCCACCCAAGCGTCCACGAGCCGGATTCCGTCGGCAACGACTTCGGCCGCCTGCGCTTGCTCCTCCACCTGCGCCTGCATCCGCGTCCCCGCATCCCGCCCCATCGCGTAAATCGCGGTAAACGCTTGCCCTCTGCGCGCGTTGATCAACGGCACCACCCAGACGGCGCCTTCACCGGCCTGCTCACCAGCATCAGAATCATTTTTCGCCGAAAAAATGTCTAACCCGCCCCAAGCACACGCTTCCAAGCTGGACACGCCGATCACCGGGATCCCAAGCGTCCACGCGCAAGTCTTGGCCACCGACACTCCGATGCGCACCCCCGTGTATGAACCCGGGCCGACGCCGACCGCGATGGCGCCCAGCTCGCCCGGCTGGATATGATGCGAGCGCATCAATTCCTGCATGGCAGGGATGATGTACATCGAATGGTTGCGATCCGCCTGCGAATCGCTTTCCCCCAACAGCCTCCCGTTGTGGAGAGCCACCGTCATCGCAGCGGTCGACGTATCGATCGCAATCAGCGTCGAACGCCTTGCCGTACCTGCTTCGTTCCCCTTGTCCATCTCCTTATCCGTCTCCATACTCGTCTCCATGCCCACTTCCCTCAATCGTCCCGTTCTCCTTCAACTTCTCGCACACCTGCACCCAACGCTCTCCGTACGGGACCAGTGCAAATTCCCGCTCGTCGCCGCCCGTGACGGAAATTCCGATTTCCAGCCGGTCGTCGGGCAGCAGCTCGTCAATACGGCTCGCCCACTCGATCAGCGTGACCCCCGAGCCTTCGAAATATTCCTCCAACCCTAATTCCCCCGCCTCTTGCGCGGAAATCCGGTAAACGTCCATATGGTAAAAAGGAAGCCCGCTTCCTTCATATTCTTTAATTATTGTAAAAGTTGGGCTATTAACTACATCAGCCACGCCGAGAGATTCGGCCAACGCTTGGGCGAATCGGGTTTTGCCCGCACCCAGGTCGCCGTCGACGGCAAGAACCGCGCCTCGCCACAGCTGTGCCGCGAGAACCCCCGCCAACCGCACAGTCTGCTGTTCTCCTTCGGCCACGTACACGTACGTCGCAACCATTCGCCAATCTCCTTCGTTGATGCAGATACGTTCCTAATTATAGCCATCCGCCGAAAAAGTGGCAAGCCGTGCGGCTTTCCCGCACGGCTTGCCAATCGCGATTAGCGGCAACACAAGTGTTGCCGCTTTGCAGGTGACTATTGTGTTTGCCCGCTTACCTGCAGTTATTGCGCCGCGTCGGTCTCGTCTACGACCGATTCCGGATGCTCCATCGTGTCGGTCGTCGTATCGTCGATCAACCCGTTGTTGATCGTCACCGTGCCGCCGCCCAGCCCTTCGTTGACCATCCGGTCGACGTCCATGAAGTAATCGCTGCGGCCGTTGTCCCAGCTGTCGCGGAGTTCGTAATTGTCCCCATGCGCCATATTTTGTTCGTCTTGCGCCATGATCCTGCCCCTTTCCTGGAGTGGTGCGACCGCCCGGCCGCCCACGGTTCTCAAGGATATAGTTTCCCCCATCGCTGGATACTCATACCTTCAGAACAACGGAGACAACAGCCGCCCGACGACTTCCTGAGCCTTCTTCAGGCGGGAGCGGCGCTCGAACTCCTCTTGATCGATTTCCACACTGTTGCCAAGGTCGCGCAGAAAGTCGCTTTCCAGCCGGCCGATCGCTTCCGGGTCGAATAGCAGAGCGTTCAGCTCAAAGTTGTTGTAGAAGCTGCGCATGTCCAGGTTGGCGGTGCCGACGGAAGCAAGAAAATGATCGACGATGAATACTTTGGCGTGCATGAACCCTTTTTTATATTCGAAAATACGCACACCCACATCCAGCAAATCTTCGACGAAGGACAACGACGCCCATTTGACCATTCGATAATCGACTTTGTCGGGCAGGATGATCCGCACGTCGACACCGCTAAGCGCTGCCGTCTTGATCGCCATAAGGATTGACGGGTCGGGGATAAAATACGGCGTCGTCAAGTAAACGCGGTGGACAGCGGCGTTGATCACGGCGAAATACACTTGTTGGATCGACTTCCAACGTTCGTTGGGGCCGCTGACCAAAATTTGCACCCGTTGATCACCCTGCCGATTTCGATCGCTTTTCCCTCGCTCCATTCTTACACCACGCCTCTTCTCACGCTCCTCTTGCATAGTCAACCCGCTTTTTCCCCATTCCCCCTCCGGCTCATGTCCCGTCTTCGCATCCCGATCGCCCTGCTGCGCTTGAAAGAACCCTTCCTCCGCCAGCCGCTCTCCCGAGACGAAACGCCAGTCGCGGACGAACATTCGTTGCAGATGAACGACCGATTCGCCCTCCAGCCGAATGTGCGTATCGCGCCAAAAGCCAAGCGCCGGATCCTCGCCCAAATATTCATTGCCGACATTGATCCCGCCGAGGAATCCGATCTTGCCGTCGATGATCACCGCTTTGCGGTGGTTGCGGTAGTTGATCCTGCGCTGGTACAGCGAAATCAACAGAGGCAAGAAACTGTACACCTCGACCCCCGCGTCGCGCAACGCCTGCAAATACTTTTTCCCCAGCTCCAAGCTGCCCAGCCCGTCGTAAATCAGCCGTACTTTGACGCCTTCACGGGCTTTCTTAATCAACAACTGTTGGAACAGAAATCCGGTACGATCTTGGCGAATGATGTAATACTCCAGATGAATATGATTCCGCGCCAATTCCAACGATTCCCGAATAGCCGCATACGTCGCCCGCGCGTCGGTTAGAATATCCGCCTTATTGCCGAACGTGATCGGCGCATCGGGGATCCGCGACAGCAAGCCGTACAACCGCTTCTGGGAAGCCGGCCACCCGAACGCCGCACTGCCGTCAACGATTTCCACCGGCTCATCTTCCGTCGCCTCTTCCGAAACCCCTTCGCCCTCCATCCAATTGCGAACGATTGACGCATCGGCTTGCAGCCGGCTGCGGCGGCGGATTTTTCTGCGGCGGGAATACTCCTTGGCCATCAGGAAATACAGCACGAACCCCGCCACCGGGATGACGAACAGAATGAAGAGCCAGGCGACAGCGTAAGTCGGTCGGCGAAATTCGATCAGGAGAACCGTAGCGATCTGAAAAATAAACAAAGCCAGAGCCAGAACGATCCAGACCACGATTTTCGCCCCCCACAATTTTCAACTCATTCATAAAATGTTTCTTTATTGCAAAAAATAATCGAAATACCGCAAATTTCAAATTATTAACTCCGGAAAGCGAGGCTCGCAATGGTTTTCGAAAAACTGTGGTTGAAAAAAAATCGCCCCGAGCAATCGCCGAAGCAAGATGCGACGTATCACTTCGTCAAAGATTTGGACACTATGCCGATATTTCCGACGATCCAAGACAATAAACAATATTTAAAGCAATTATTCGCTGATTGTTCCGATGCCGTTGTCAGGGAATTTTCGATTGGGGAAAAAGTAAGCGCCTTGCTCGTCTTCATCGATGGCATGGTGAACACCGAGTTGGTCAACCAGGCGATGCGCGCGATGATGCAGAGTCCAATGGATGCCTATTCCCACGAGCATCTGGCCGATACGATGCTGCCGGTGTGCCAGCTGCAGCCGGCCGATCGTTATGGCGCGTTCATTCAATCCGTGCTCGGAGGCGACACCGGGCTCATTGTCGACGGGCAGACGAATGCCATGCTGCTCGGGATCCGCGGCGGCAACCAGCGATCGATCAGCGAGCCGGAGACGGAAACCGTGGTCCGGGGCCCAAGGGAAGGGTTTACGGAAAATCTTCGTACCAATACGTCGCTCCTGCGCCGCAAAATCCGCACCCCCAAGCTGAAGATGAAGCCGCTCACCGCTGGGCGCGAGAGCAATACGAATATCGTTCTTTGCTATATGGACGACATCGTCGATCCATCGCTCGTGGATGAGGTCGAGCAACGGGTGAAAAAAATCGATATCGATGCCGTGCTGGAGTCCGGATACGTCGAAGAGCTGATTCAGGACAGTACGATATCCCCGTTCCCGCAGATCCAATATACGGAACGGCCGGACAGCGTGGCCGCCGCCTTGCTGCAAGGCAGAATTGCCATACTGGTCGACGGGACGCCGATGATCTTGCTCGTCCCGTTCGTGTTCTGGGAATTTCTTCAGGCCAACGAAGATTATTACGAACGGTTCCATATCGCCACCTTGATCCGCTGGCTGAGATTCATCTTCCTGGTATTATCCTTGACGACTCCGGCTTTCTACGTGGCAATCATCTCGTTCCATCAGGACTTGTTGCCGACATCGCTGATGCTGAGCATCGCCGCCGCGCGCGAGGCGATCCCCTTCCCGGCAATCGTCGAGGCGTTGATTATGGAAGTAACCTTCGAAGCGTTGCGCGAGGCAGGCATTCGATTGCCCAAAGCCGTCGGTTCCGCCGTCAGCATTCTCGGAGCGCTCGTTGTCGGCCAAGCCGCTGTGCAAGCGGGTATCGTTTCGGCGCCTGTCGTGATCGTTGTCTCCATAACGGGTATCGCCTCGTTTACCATTCCCCGCTATAACGGGGCGATCGCGGTACGAATGCTGCGTTTTCCGATTATGATTGCCGCATCGATTTTTGGAATTTTCGGCATTCTCGGCAGCCTCTTGCTGATCGTCGGTCATCTGGCCAACTTGCGCTCGTTCGGCACTCCTTATCTGTCGCCGGTTGGGCCGCTCAGCGTCCAGGATCTGAAAGATATCTTCGTTCGGGCTCCTTGGCCGTATTTGGGCGATCGCCCGGCATACATGTCGGTTCAAGATACAAAGCGTATGGGCGAGGAATTCAGCGACGAGTTAATCAAGCACGAAGGACAGAAAGGAATCAGGATCAAGCACGAACACAGCCAGCCAAAGGAGGAGAACTCATGAGAAGCTCAGTCAAGCTTGCTGCCTTGGCAGCCTTCGCTCTGTTCTCGTCGATTGCGCTGACCGGATGCTGGGACCGCCGGGAAATCAACGACATCGCGTTCGTCCTGACATCCGCCTATGACAGGCAAGGCGACAACCAATACCGCTATTCCGCCATGTTCGCCTTGCCTGGCCAGATGGGAGGCCAAGGTGGGGGAGGCGGCGGAACGGGGGGTAAAAAAAGCTATTTTATCGATTCCGAGACGGGCTCGACGATCTACCAAGCGTTGTTTCGCTTACAGAAGCGAATGCCGAGGCGGCTTTTCTTCGGGCATCGGCGCACATTAGTGATCGGCGAATCGCTCGCCAAGGATGGCATATCCGCCTTTTTCGACTTTGTCGTTCGGAATCCCGAGAATCGATTGAGCACCTAGATCGTTGTTTCCAAGGGCGATGCCGTCAAGCTGTTAAGCGCCGAACCCCAGTTTGAGCGGTTCTCGGCCGAAGCGATCCGCGAACTGGCCAAAGCCCCCTTTGCCATCGATACAGACTTGAAGCGGGTTGCGGAGAAATTAGGGAAAGTCGGAAGCGATCCTGTCATCATTTATATGGGGGTCCAACCTTCCAAAGGGCCGGATAAAAATGACGAAATCACCGTGCTCGGTTACGCTCAATTTAAAGGGGACAGGATGGTCGGAGTTTTCGAGAACGACGAAATGCAAGGTTTAAACTGGTTATTGGGTAAGCCGGGCGTATACGACACGACTTTGGATGTCGTGAAGGACAAGAAGGCAACACTGCAGGTTTACGAAGGAAATATTAAGATTTATCCCATTCGCCAGGGTGACCATTTCCGTTTCCGGATTGAAGTTACGGCAGCAGCGAGAGTCAAGGAAGACCAAAGCGGATTGAATTTCTCCGAGTCTCGCAGCTATCTCGAACTTGATCGCCTTCTGGCGGCCGATATTCGCAAAGATATGCAGTCGACTATCGATCGGATGCAACGTTTACAAACCGACTCAGCGTCGCTGGGAATCCTTGTAAACCGCGATTATCCCGATCTGTGGAAACAATCGTTAAAGGACAATTGGCGTCAACAGCTTGCCAAGTGCGAATTCGAATACGACATTCAAGCGAAAGTCACAGAATCCGGAATGATTGAGCGAAATGTGATCGAGGGGAGTGAGTCCCGATGAGCCCGATTGCCGATCTCCTGTTCGCCTTGCTGGTTGCCTCGGCGGTGATCGGCTCCCGCAGACGCCTTGCCAAAGCTCCTGCGGGAGCCCGATGGATATGTTATTTTCTCTACGCGGTTTCCCTTGCTTTATGGATCGCGGATCTTGCCGGACTGCACAACTTGATGCCGCTGCAATGGTTTGCCGATCATGTCGCGCAGAGAGTACACGATATGACATTTATGGGGGTTAACCTGGGATGAATCGCAAAGAAATTATTAATCACCGACAGATGGCTTGGGTCGTCGGCGCCATTTTTGCGGCAAGCGGGTTCGTCAACCAACAAAGCGAACTGATACATATTAGCGGTCCCGATGCATGGGGCTCGTACATGTTGCCGATTCTGTATGCATTCGGCGTCTGCTTCGTATTTTATTATTTAATTCAATTGTATCCCGGCAAAAATCTGTTCCAAATTTCGTTCGAGTTATGCGGCAAGTGGGTAGGCGGCATTGTCAATCTGTTGTTTCTCATTCATCTCTGGTTGAAT
>JAJFMO010000109.1 GCA_020697475.1 Paenibacillaceae bacterium
GCTATACTAGTCATGGTAGGGTTAAATCCTTTCATGGAGTTGTGGTGATTCCGAGGATACCCTACCTTTTTCATTTACACAAACTATTTTACTTCATCACGATCCCTGGGTGGGAGGGTCACTTAACGGCGTATAGGCCGTTATCTTCCTCGATCATTGGGTGGAAGGGTCACTTAACGGCGTATAAGCCGTTATCCATCTCGATCATTGGGTGAGAGGGCCACTTAACGGCCTAAATGCCGTTATCTTTCACGATCCCTGAGTGGGAGGGTCACTTAACGGCGTATAGGCCGTTATCTTCCTCGATCGTTGGGTGAGAGGGTCACTTAACGGCATTTACACCGCTCTGCACAACAACCACTAGGTGGCAGGGTCACCAAACGGAATTTTGACTATAATCCGCCTTGCCCGCTAAACACCGTTTTGACCGCAAAATATATCGTTCCTCAGCTAATCCCCAACTAAAATTTCTTTTAAGAAAGCTACGGAATCCTAACCCGATTCTTTCACCATCCACCCAATGCCCAAAAGTAAAGAAAAGTTTCAACAAAAGTTTGAATGCAGAGCTTTAATCCGTAAAAAGGATCGTCCTACTCTAAGTAACATTAAAGCTATAACTGGCCTTAAAACATCGGATCGCCAGCTTCGAGGTACTTTAAGGCCAAAATGGCTTTAAAGCGCGCGTCGCTCAACCCTTGACGAACTTTAAGGCCGTAACTGGCCTAAAAACATCGAATCACCAAGCTTCGAGGTACTTTAAGGCCAAAAATGGCTTTAAAGCGTGCGACGCCAAACCCTTGACGAACTTTAAGGTCGTAACTGGCCTTAAAACATCGGATCGCCCAGCTTCGAGGTACTTTAAGGCCAAGAATGGCCTTAAATCGCGGCTCGCTCAGCTCTGAGCATCTTCAAGCGTAGGCCAACATGACAACGAGACAAACCATAAAATTTCTCAGATTAGTCGTCTAATATGATATGCTAAATGCAACTGAGTGCGGAAAGGATGAGCGCGATGGCAAGCCCGGAATGGTTGGAAGAGATCGACGAATTGGCCACAGCCTGCAAAAATGGCGAAACAAGCCAGGCCCTGGAGTTGTTACGGAAGCATCCGGACGTATTGGACAGCCCGGATCGGGACGAGCGATATATCTATCCAGGATCCCGGTTGTGGTCGCCTCTTTACCTTGCGGCGAAGAACGGACATGAGGAACTTGTCCTCGCTCTGTTGGACGCAGGAGCTAACCCGGTGCCCTACGAAATGGCGGGCCAATATCACCAATATACTTATGGGGATTGGACGAAGGAGCTGCTGGAGCGAGGATATACGTCAATTGCCGAAGCGATCCGGGAGGCGATTCGGAAGCGGTACGGCCCGCCATTCGACGAGGGGAATTTGATCGATGCGGTGACAGGCGGCAAGACGGAGCAGGTACGCTCACTATTGATGGCCAAACCTGAACGGGTACGCCAAGTGGATGAAGCCGGCAACACTCTCCTGCATCATGCGGTGGCGAATGACCGTCTAGAAATCGTTCGCCTGCTGATCGAGCACGGCGCCCCTATCGACGCCGCAAACGGAGATGACCGTACCCCCGCCATCGTCGCATTATTCGGCTTGCACCGTTATTGGCGCCTCGAATTGAAACGAGAGATCATGGAACTATTGCTCGCCAATGGGGCAAAACACACTGCTCTAATCGCGGCAACGATCGGCGATGAAACCCGTGTGCGGCAACTATTGGCCGAAGATCCATCCGTCGCGAACCAAGCCGATCCGTGCCGACGCAGAGCGCTTTCCGGAGCGACAGCCGGCGGTCATACTGCCATCGTTCGCCTCCTCCTCGAGCACGGAGCCGATCCCAATGCAAAGGAAGCGATATGCCTGGGAGGCTTATCCTTGCGCACCGCGGCTTCAATGGGGAACAGAGATATCGTCCGCCTGCTGCTCGACCACGGGGCCGTGCCAAGCCACTGGGTCGATTCGTCCGGGGACGCGATGTTCGCCGCACACCACGGCGGGCATCATGAAATCGTCCAGATGCTCTACGCCTATGGCGGCACGATGGAACTTCAAGTGTACGCGGCCCAGTATCGCATCGATGTGATCGCCGAAGTGCTGAATCTGCAGCCTTCCAAAGCGAACGACGTATTGCCTTACGGCTGGGAAGAGAGCGGCAACGAGCAGCTTGCCCACGACATCATGATGCTGGCCATTCGCCATGGCGCGAGGTTCGAGCATGCCTCGTCATGGAATTTGCGCTGGACGCTGTTGAAATATCCACGTGTATTCCGATTGCTGCAAGAGCATGGGGCGAGCGCGGAAGCGACCTTGCTCGGCGTCGCCGGAGACTTCAGCCGCCGATACAAAAGCCCGGAAGCACAGCTTCGAGTGGCCGCTTATTTGATCGAGGAGTGTGGAGCGGACGTCAATTGTCGGGATGAGGAAGGCATGACCCCGCTAGCCAAAGCAGCAAAAGCGGGACAAGACTACCTGGTCGAACTGCTTCTGCATAAGGGGGCAGCCCCGATGACCCCGGACGCACCGGACTGGGCACAGCCCACCGCCCTAGCGGAACAACGAGGATATATTGAAATCGCCAAGCTATTACGAAGCAAAATGTAATCAGCGGGAGTCCAGTGAGTTCCAACGCTGCTCGATTCTCAACAGCTTCCAAATCCCGTAGGAAATCGCCCACGCCAGAACGAACATGCCGACCAATAGGTAGCCCAGGCTGCCAAAATCGAGCTCCTGCACCCAATCCCAAAATCCCCCCGTAAGCGCCAGCTTCGGTGCAAGCAGCTGCAAAAGCTCGACCACGCCGATCACAAGCGCTGCTGCGACGGATAACGCTGTAACACTCATGTTATAGTAAATTTTCCGTAGCGGGGTGCGAAACGCCCATTGATAAGCTGACGTCATGAAGATGCCGTCGGCAGTATCAAGCAGGCTCATCCCTGCGGCAAACAGCAACGGCAAAGCCAAGATCGCGCCAACAGGCAACATGCTTTGCGATGCCCCGGCAGCGATGGCCAATAACGCCACTTCGCTGGCTGTGTCGAAGCCGAGCCCGAACAGGAAGCCAAGCGGGAACACGTGCCAGCTGCGATTCACCAGCTTGAACAACGGATTGAGCAGCCGGGCGACGAATCCCCGAGAATTCAACAATCGCTCCAATTGCTCGTCGTCGTGGCGCTCGCGGCGCATTTTAAGGAAAATATGGAAGATTTGGATCAGGACGATCAAGTTCAGCACGCCGATGAGAATCAGGAAGACGCCTGACACCGAAGTGCCGATTAACCCGCCCGTATACTCTAGAGCCGGCAAATTTGTCTGTGCCCAAGATACCGCCAGCGCTACGACGACCGTCATTAAGCAAACGACGGAGGAATGCCCAAGCGAGAAGAAGAAGCCGACACCGGTCGGATTCGTTCGTTGTTGCGCCAATTTGCGCACCGTATTGTCGATCGCGGCGATGTGATCGGCGTCGAAAGCGTGTCGAAGGCCAAGCGTATAGGCAAGAACGCCAAACCCTAGCAGTGCCGGGTATTCCGGCCAACTCCACAGCAACAGCCCCACACCTGCCAGGTGCAATAACATTACGCAGAACGCGTACTTTTTCCAAGAATAACGTTGTTGACGATTCTCCTCTGAACACATTTTTCCCAAGATCCCCATCCTTCCTCGGTATTTGGAATCGTAACATATATCCCCGAACTTTCAAGTCTTTTTCCTTAATGTAGGAGGGAATTGGATTCCAAAAGTCGAATTAGAAGATCCGATGAAGAACGATTTAAAGGGGCAGTCAACATGACGGGAATGACAAAACTCGAACTGACATGGATAGGCAAAGATCGGGAAACGAAGCTGGAATCGAGGATTTTGTTGGAGGAACGCGATATTTCTTATTACGCCAATTTTCGGGCGAGCGATCGGGATCTGTTCGACAACCGAATGATCTTCGGCGACAACCTGCTTGCGCTTAAGGCGTTGGAACAGGAGTTTGCCGGGAAAATCAAGTGCATTTACATAGACCCGCCCTACAATACGGGAAGTGCTTTCGAGCATTATGATGACGGGCTTGAGCATAGTAAATGGCTCGGTTTGATGCGGGATCGTTTAACGTGCTTAAGGAACTTGCTGGCGGATGACGGACTCATTTTTGTGCAAATCGATGACAATGAGATGGCTTATTTAACGTTGTTAATGGATGAAATTTTCCATCGATCCAACCGGGTTAATACGATCGTGGTGAAGATGAGCGAGGTATCGGGAGTCAAGATGGCGCATACGGACAAGCGGCTCCCCAAGCTGAAAGAATATATTTTGGTATACAAAAAGAAAGAAAACCCGGTGCTAACGCCCGATTCCATTCCGTTGGAGAAATGGAACGACGAGTACAAGACAGTGCTGCTGAATTGGGAAAAGGATGATTTTGAACGGCTTGATCGGCTGATTCAGAAAGAAACCGTCACTCAAGAAGATGTGGCGGCCTGCAATGAGCTTCTAAATAAAAGCCGGTTACAGTCGATGTCCGCCTATTTCCGGGAGAACGGCGTACCCGCCGCCGATCAGGTGCAGTGGAAGTTCGATAACGCCTGGCGAATCATCCAGGCAGTCGGTTCCTCCAGCGTTCTGAAACTGGCGAAGGAGCAGCCCCCCATTGATCAACCGGTCGCCGGGTTGAGGTCGTCGACAGGAATCCTGTACCTGTACAACACGGAATTCGATCGTTCTGCCCGTCAACCCCGGGTTCAGGTGCTGTTCGCCCAACACAACTTGTTCCGAAATCCCGGCGATTTGTGGATGGATATTAAAACGACCGGAGGCGTGGGGCAAGAAGGAGGAGTGCTGTTTCCGAACGGGAAGAAGCCGGAAAAGCTGCTGCAACGCATCATCGGCATGTGCACTCGGGAAGGCGACTGGGTGCTCGACTCGTTTGCCGGCTCCGGCACGACAGGAGCCGTCGCCCACAAGATGGGCCGCCGCTGGATCATGATTGAGCTCGGAGAGCATTGCCATACACACGTCATCCCGCGCATGAAGCAGGTGATCGACGGCACCGACCAAGGAGGGATCAGCAAAGCCGTCCAATGGAAGGGCGGGGGCGGTTACCGTTATTATCGGCTTGCCCCCAGCATGCTGGAGAAGGACAAATTCGGCCAATAGGTGAAGCGATGTGAGCTGGAAAATGTCAGTGGAGGGCTGACGGCGAAGTATAGGTCGACTTAATGGTGGGCGCTAACCCACCTGGGGAAGCTCGAACGTGAACCGGGTGCCGGCCGGATCGCTGTCGATCCGCAAGGCGCCGCCCAATTTCCTGACTTCGTTGAACACAGCGGACAGACCCATCCCGCGGCCGGACAATTCGGTAACCGCGCGCTTGGTCGTGAAGCCTTCGTGAAGCACCAGCATCCGCTGCTCGGCGGCGCTCATCTCGGCTAGCTGCTCCGACGTGCAAATCCCTTGTTCAATCGCGCGCCGCCGAATCGCCGCCAAATCCATCTCCGCTCCGTCGTTAAAGAGCGACAAGCGGATCGATTCGCCGTTCGAAGCGCATTCGATCCGGATGCAGCCAAATGCGTCTTTGCCGGCCATCAGCCGTTCCTCTGGCGGTTCAATGCCGTGATCGACCATGTTGCGGCACACGTGAATCAACGACCGCACGAAGTCAGCATACCGGTCAGGGTCGACGAGCAAATCGTCCCCGGTCAGTTCAATCGGATGGATGGACTTGCCCGTACGCTCAGCCAGCTTGGCGATATAGTTCGGGTAGAGCGCCAACATATCTTTGAACGGGCGGTGCTTCAACGTATTCAGCTCGTCGATCAGCTCGTTGGCCTCGCGTTCGGGCAGCCATTGCCGGATTTTCTGAACCAACGATGGAATCCGTTCCATATAACTCGTGTTATTCATATGCTCAAAATCATACGTATCGCCCAAAACCTCGCGCAATACCGATAAATCCTCCTCCAGCCAAGCAACCATGTCGTTCGTCCCGAACCATTTCGCCAATGCCGCAGTCGCTTGATCGTCGGGCAATCGATCCATATTTCGGACTTTCCATTCCGACAACGCGGACTCCAGCTCATGCAGCCGCCGGGTCAAATGGACAAAATCGATTTGCGCAAAGTTGCCTTTCAGTGTGTGTACGATCAAATAAAGCTCTGCCCATTTCTCAGCAGCATTTGACGCCCTGTTCCCAAGCAGAGCAAATTTGCCTTCTTGCGCGAAAGCGCGATATTCGTTTACAATCTCCCGAAATTCCCGGTTATGCTTCACCACCCAGATAACCATTCGCATCACTTGCCGCTCCTCGGCCATTCGTTGTTCCAGTTCCCGTTTTTCGCTTACATCGGTCATGACGACCATCATGCGGGGGGAGGTGGAAACAACGTCCACAATCCATTGATACTCGAGCGCCACCCGCCTGCCTTGCAAATCGACCTCATTCGGTAGGAGGGTCAAGCAAACTTCGCGTTCCAGTTGGTCTTCCTGAAACACGGTGTTCAAAATGTCCTCCTGCAGCTGCCGTTCGACTTCATCGTGCGGGTTCAGCAGGGACGTAAACTTGGCCCCGGAAATATCTTTCCCGAACAGGCGGCGACACTCGATGCTGTGCTCTTCCTGGACGATCAACTGACGGTCGAACGTGAAAAAACCTTGCCCCGCGTTGTCGAGCAAATTTTGATAGGCTTGGGTGCGTTCCTTCAATCTCCGCTGCGTTTTTAACAACAAATTTTTATGGTATAACGACATGATGATAAAGAGAACGGGGATGTTCGTTACGGACAGGAAACGGATCAGTTGAAAATAAGAAGGATCGTTTGAGGGAATGAACGGTTCGTGAAAGCTGGACCAATATTCGATGAATCCGAAGTTGATCAATCCGAAGGCGGCGACCATCAAGAAATGCTTCGTCTTGGGATAGGTGACGAAAGCGCTGGCAATGTACATGACGATAAACAGGTGGTTCTCCGTGTGAGCGCCCGCGGATAACGTGTTAATCGTAATAATCGCTGCCGAAGTGGCTGTCAAGTAAATCCGGGCCAACATATATTTGCGCTTGTAATTCATGGCCAAGATGAGCGGCCACAGCATGGGAAATAAGAGCCCGTTGATAACGAACACCCGGGAATCGGGCAGCTTATTCAATACGAGCGGCACCAGCGACAGCATCCAGATCGAGACGAGCACGGACAGCCCGTTGCATACCTGGATGTACATAATTTCTTCCTCATCCGTGTTCTCATCGATCCCGATGTTGATGATTTTCTGCCAAAGCATCTTCATTCCAATTTCCCCTTTCGGCATCCGCCTCTCCCGCGAAAGAACTACAGGTTTCCCGCCATTCCAGAACCCTATTAAGATTTTCAACAGTTCTAATTATTTGAAATTATAACCCGGTTCCCCGCGTGTCGTCTAACCCTGTTTTCTTGTTAAAAATTAATGTGAATATCGTTATATTTATTTAAAATTGTTTTATTGATGGAGAAAATACATTAACCTATACTATTCATATAGTCGTATTTGAAACTTGCAGGGGGAGAAAATGAAAAAAACGATCGTTTCACTAACCGTTTTGCTTGCCTCGGCGCTAAGTCTGGCAGGCTGCGGTGGCGGTTCGGGAAGTGCGGGCGCAAACAATACCGGTCAAGCGCAGAAGCCATTGGAACCGGTTACGTTGGAGATGTATCAGACTCAGACGTACTGGACGGAGGTACAGTTCGAACAACTGTTGGCTGAACCGCTCAAGAAGAAGTATCCGCATATTACCGTGCATTTTAACGAGGCAGCAAAACAATTGAAGCAATCGATCGTCGACAAGACGCCGATTGATCTGATCATGGTGTGGAACGGACTGATACCCGAATACGAAGATTACGGTATTTTCGAAGATATTACCCCGTTGTTGAAGAAGGACAATTTGGATTTGAGCCGCTTCGACCCGGCGGCGGTTCAGGCAGCCAAAGACGCCACATTGACGGGTCAATTGTACGGAGTGCCGAACATGATCCAATTGATGGGACTGTTCTATAACAAAGACATTTTCGACAAATTCGGCGTAGCGTACCCTAAAGACGGGATGACTTGGGAAGATACGATCGACTTAGCCAAGAAGGTGACGCGCAACACGGACGGGGTGCAATACAACGGTTACGATCCATCCGGATTGACCCGCATCGCGACGACGTTATCGTTGATCCCGGTTGACGGCAGGGGAAATAAAGTGCTGGTCAACTCTGACGGCTACAAGCGCGTATTCGAGCTGTCCAAGCAAATTTTCGCTATTCCAGGCAACACGCCGAAAGCCGGGGCTTTCAAAGGATCCGCTCCGGATCGGTTTATGAAGGATAAGACGACGGCGATGCAATCGACGGTCAACATGTTGAGCAAGCTGCAGACGTTGAAGGACTTGAATTGGGACGTCGCCCAATATCCAAGCTTTAAGGAACGGCCGAATTTGTATTCGGCATTTGATATGCACGTATTGACCATCAGCAGCATCAGCCAGCACAAGGACGATGCGGTAAGGGTATTGGAAGCTCTATATACCGACGAGGCTCAACTGATCGCCGCGCATATGGGGCGGATGACCCCCATGAAAGATCCAAAGTTCCAGCAAGAGTTTGTGAAAGGTGTGGCTGAATTTGAGGGCAAACATATTCAGAGTATGTTCAAGAGCAAGCCGGCTCCTTCCGCTCCTCCGTATTCGGTATTTTACAACGAAGCTCAGAAAGTCGTCGCCGACGAATTCGCGAATTACAACAAGGGTGCCAAAGATGTCAATACGGCATTGCGCGACGCTGAAGAGCGAATTAAGAAGCTGATCGCGGACGGCAGTCCGCAGTAAACTAAAACCTAAATTCGTTGACATGAAAGCATTCTCATGTTAGCCTGAAATCGGAT
The DNA here is from genome assembly GCA_020697475.1 of Paenibacillaceae bacterium. Taxonomy (GTDB): domain Bacteria; phylum Bacillota; class Bacilli; order Paenibacillales; family NBRC-103111; genus JAJFMO01. The sequence continues at coordinate 8,909 of JAJFMO010000109.1, forward strand.
TACATCATAAGAATTTCGCTTCCTGGGTAGAGACACGAGAACCCTGAAGTTTGCCGATTTCGTTCCACATTAGGGTCGAATAC
>JAJFMO010000110.1 GCA_020697475.1 Paenibacillaceae bacterium
TCCGCAGTCAACAGTAATTGTTGGCCGTTCAGCTGTTGGACGATTTGCTGCGCGCTGTCTTTGATCGCCGCAGGGACATCGTCGGCGGAAGCAAGCTGCAACAGGGCGTGCTTCAACGATATCGCGGCGTCGTCAGACCCGGCGGCAAGAGGCTGTGCTGCGATAGAGCCGCCAGTCGGCAAGTCGACTGCAGCCGGGAGGCGCGACGCAAGATTCTCATGCGAAAGGCCGAGCGCATGCAGCAACCGCGAAACGATGCCTCCGGCGGGAGTCGCTTCGGATAAGGAGTTGTCGGAAGCGCCGGCAACCGGCGTACCGGCGGTTGAATTAGACGCCAATGTTTCGTCGGCTGTCGCGACCGGCTGTTGCACCGACGCGCTTGGCGCTGCCATTTGCGGCGTGGTAGAAGCTGCAGCGGCCGGTTGCGGCGTTGCCGATGCGGCAAGATTCGGCATCCGCGCGGGGGCGGACGCAACGGCGCCGGACTCGGCGCTGCCAGACGGTTGGGCCGCCGTTGCCGGCACCGCAGCCGGAGCGGCGGGCGTTTGCGGCGGCCCACCGGGAGCAGTACTTTGCAGCGTGGCGGAAGCTGCAGCAGCTGGCTGCGGCGTTGCCGATGCGGCAGGATGCGTTATCGGTGCGGGGACGGATGCAACAGCGCCAGACTCAGTGCCGCCAGGCGGTTGCGCTGTCTGTGCCTGCAAAGTAGTCGGCGCAGAGGGCGTTTGCGGCGGCGTACCGGGCACGAATGCTTGCGGCACGGGAGAAGCCGCAGCTTGGGGTGCCGCGGCGGCCGGCGACGAGGTTGCCGGTGCGGCAGGGGCAGCGGATGCGGCAGGTGACGTCAACGGTTCGCCAGACGCAATCGGCTGCTGTGATGTGGAAACGGCGGGTTGGGCAGCAACGGGAGACGCAGCGGGCACAACAGTTTGAGACGACGCCTGTGGTAGCTGTACACCTGTAGCGGATGCACCTAGGGTCGCTTGCGATCCCGCAACGAAGCCTTCCCCCGTAGGCATCGCCCGAGAAGCGGGAGCGGCCTCGGCGGATTGCCCAGCCGGTTCAACATTCGGGACAAGCGCAGCTGCCAAACTATTTACCGTGCGGATCGCCGCTTGCGCCGACAGTAAAGCGGGCGCCGGCGCTTGATTCGCGCTCGCAGCCGATTGAACCGCTGCGGATAACATTCCGCTCAAGTGATCCAGCCGATGCGTCAGCGATTCGCTTTGCAACGCTTGGCGCAAGCTGCCGACGACTTCCATCGTCAGCGGCAGCTTGCGCTGAAACGCGATCACCGCCGCCTGATTCCATTCTTCCGCATCGGCGCCGGTTGTTCCCATAAGTAAAGACGCTAACTGCTCGATATTTTCTCTGGACAGCGGAATGCCGGTCTGATGCATCTGCTGAACCAACTGGCGGATTTCCGGCCGATCCTGCATACCCATGCCTTCCAGCAACGACGCCAACGACTCTTCAGCAATCGGTACAACGGACGTCTGGAGCGGCTTGAGCACAATTTTCCCTTGCGTCGATTCCGGCTGCACCTGCAGCATGGTTGCTTCCCCTTGCTTCAACGGCGCCTCCAGTTGCGCCCTGACCACCGTTCCACCGATGTTAACCAACGCGTCTTGGCCTTCCAGCGGCTTCAGCACAACCCCGCGAACGATTTGCCCGACTTTCAATTCCAGCTGCCCGGCGGAAACCGGCCTCATCTCTTTGGCAAACGTCCGAAACAGTTGATTGATATTCATTCCGCCAATCGCCCCCTTCCCTCAAAGCCGATCAAGTTGAAGTGTATGTATATGTTATCGGAAAGTCGAGGCGATTTTTCAAATCTTAAAACAAGAACTCCATCTGCTCCGCTTGACGCTCCGCCTCCTGTGCAGCATTCAACTTGCGCAAAAAAGTCGGTCGATGCATCGCCGTCGCGCCCATCTCAACAATTCGCATGCGATGATACACTGTCGCGTACCCCTTATGCTGCGCGATTCCGTAACCGGGGTACTGTTCATCCCACCGCTCGCACAGCCGGTCCCGCGTCACCTTAGCGACAATCGAAGCGGCTGCAATCGATTGGCTTAATGCGTCTCCATGAATTACGGCTGTTTGCTCGATCGGCAAGTCAACTCGTTCCGCATCGATCAGCAGATGCTCTGGCCGGATCTTCAGCGCCTGCACAGCCATTTTCATAGCCAGCCGCGCCGCCTGCTTAATATTGATCCGTTCAATCGTCGCTACATCTACGCTCGCCACCGCAAAAGCCAACCCCTGGCGAACGATCTCATCGTAGAGATGGTTGCGCATTTTTTCCGACAGCTTCTTGGAATCGTTCACACCGTCAATGACCGCAAATTTGGGTAAAATCACGGCAGCGGCTACCACATCCCCGAACAGGCATCCCCTGCCCACCTCGTCCACGCCGGCCACATACTCTACTCCGCGATCCCATAGCTCACGTTCAAGTTCCAGCACCGACATCCCTCCTAAGAATATCCCCACAAAGTGGAGCCTTACTTCGAAGCGAATTCAGGTACTTTGCGGGGGCCCCGGATCTTATAAAATCTGTATAGGGAAGAGAAACTGGAAAAAAACCGGACTTTGTTCCACTACGGCCTCTCCAGACTGATCCGCCCCAGCTTGCCGGCTCGCAAATCGCGCAAAATCACCAGCGCCGTCTTGTCATAATCGATCTCACCGCCGCTGACGACGCAACCGCGCTTCCTTCCGATTTCCTCCATAACGGACAATATGACCTCACGATCCGCCGTGTCTGCTGCCTTAAGGTCGTCCTTCGCCGATCCTTCAGCCAACCCGTCTAATGCATACCGCTCTCGCAAAGCGTCACGATAGTTATCCAACAAATAGTGAAGCGCAGTATACCCGACATCGCCGACTTGGATCACTTCTTCCTTGATCGCTCCAGTGATCGCGAGCCGCATCCCGACCTGTTGATCCTCAAACTTCGGCCACAGCACGCCCGGCGTATCCAACAGCTCCAACTCTCCGCCCATTGCCTTGATCCATTGTTGTCCTTTGGTCACCCCGGGCTTGTCGCCTGTTGCCGCAACCTTCCTCCCGGCCAACTTGTTGATCAATGTCGACTTGCCAACATTGGGAATACCTACGATCAAAGCGCGGATGGCGCCGGCAAGCATCCCTTTGCTCGCTCTTCTCTCGATCCGCTCCGCCAACAATCGTTTGCACGCCGGCAATAGATCGTTCACTCGATGGCCGGTTACGGAATCGACGGGAAGCGCTTCAAGCTCGCGCCGAGCGAAATAGGCCAACCACTCGTCGGTGACGGCGCGGTCGGCCAAGTCGCTTTTATTGAGCAATACCAAGCGTGGCTTCGTTCCTAAAATGTCGTCGATCATCGGGTTGCGGCTGGAATAAGGAAGGCGGGCGTCCAGCAACTCGATGGCAACGTCGATGAGCTTGAGCTTCTCCTCGATTTGTCTGCGCGCTTTGGTCATATGACCGGGAAACCATTGTATCGCCATCGTCCACCTCTGGAATCTGCGTTGTCACTTTGTGGGGTTATTTAGGATAGATGAATCCACTTGATCTTGTTGAACGGCCAGAAAATCAGATCCGCCCTGCCGACAATCTTCTGGTAATTGACGAAGCCGACTTCGCTGCTACGGCTGTCTTCGCTGTTCGACCGATTGTCTCCCATGACAAAAATATCGCCGTCCGGCACAGTCTTCTCAGCAAAATTTCGGATGTTGTAAGATGACCCTTTCGCCTTGGCCGCTTCGACCGCCTCGTGTATGTATGGTTCATCCAGCACTTTGCCGTCAATGTAAACATTGTCGCCTTCCACGCGCACTGTCTCACCCGGCAGCGCAATCACTCTCTTGATGTAATCTTTCTCCGGGGTCGCATGAAACACGATTACATCACCGCGATGCGGTTTGTGCAGGTCAAAAATAAATTTGTTCACAATCAACCGTTCTCCGGTGTAAAAATTCGGCTGCATCGAAGGTCCGTCCACCACGAAAGGGGCGAAAATAAACCAGCGAATCAAAAACACGAGAGCAGCAGCCACAACCAATGCCTTGACCCATTCCCACGTCTCGCTCTTGATGGAATGCCGCGGTTTGTCCAACGTCTGTTCCTGTTCCATCGCTATCCATTCCCCTTTCCACGGTATTATGCCAAATTGACGATAAAGGAAAAGGGACTTGCTCGCAAGTCCCCCGCCAGATGTTATCTAAGCACGTCTTTAATTCTTGCTGCTTTACCGCGCAAGTTCCGCAAATAGTACAGCTTCGCTCTGCGAACTTTACCTCTTCTCGCTACCTCGATCTTATCGATCTTCGGAGAATGAATCGGGAACGTTCTCTCCACTCCGACACCATACGAAATTTTACGAACCGTAAATGTTTCGCTAATTCCGCCTCCGTGGCGCTTAATCGCTACGCCCTCGAACAGCTGGATGCGTTCGCGCGAACCCTCGATAACCTTCACATACACTTTCAGTGTATCTCCCGGGCGGAAGTCCGGAATGTCTTGGCGAAGTTGAGCCTTGGTGATTTCTTGAATCAAACTGCTCATGAATTGTTACCTCCTTCCATACAGGCGTTCATGCCGTCCTTTCGATCACCTGCTCGATTCGCATGGGATCGCCTTACGACGGGAGAGGACCGCCTAATTCAAACAAACGTACAACATTCATATGTTAGCATATAGGCGATACGAAAACAACTGCCATCACCTAACTCCACAAAGTGGAGAATAACTTTGAAGCGATTCAGGTGTTTTACCGGGGCTTGGTGATCAGTTCTTCCTGAAGCCATCGCCGTTCTTTGTCACTTAAAGTGGCTTCCTGCAGCAGATCCGGCCGCCGCTTGGCCGTTCGCAACAACGATTGCCTCCTGCGCCACTCTTCAATTTCCCGGTGATTCCCGTTGCGGAGCACTTCCGGCACCGTCCAACCGCGAAATTCCGCAGGTCTGGTATATTGCGGGTACTCCAGCAAGCCGTCGGAAAACGAATCGCTTAAAGCGGACTCCTCATTGCCGAGCACGCCGGGCAACAGTCGGATGACACTGTCGATGACGGCCATCGCTGGAATTTCACCGCCAGTCAACACAAAGTCGCCGACAGATATTTCGTCGGTGATCAGATGTTCGCGAATTCTTTCGTCGTATCCTTCATAATGCCCACATATAAAAATCAGATGGGACGCCTGCGACAATTCCAGAGCTTTAGCTTGGGTGAATCGTTCGCCTTGAGGGCATAGCAGAATGATCCGAGCCGCCGCCTTCTCAACATCCGACGATTCGCCACCTTCACCCACCAACGATTCCACAGCCGCAAAGATCGGCTCCGGTTTCAACACCATGCCGCTTCCGCCGCCATAGGGCGTATCGTCAACCGTATGATGCTTATTCGTGGAATAGTCGCGGAAGTTAATGGTATTAATCACCGCAGTGCCTTTATTCAACGCCTTGCCGACGATGCTGGCGGAGAAAACCCCATGAAACATCTCGGGGAACAACGTCAGAACATCTATTCTCATTGCTTAAATCAAGCCTTCCATCAGGTGAATCTTCACCAACTTGTCCTGGATATCGACATTCAGGACAACATCATCAATAACCGGAATAAGCAGCGGTTTGCGATGGTCCGGACGTTCAACTACCCAAACGTCGTTGGCTCCCGGGGATAATATTTCACTGATCGTCCCCAGTTCTTCCGCTTCGTCCGTCACGACGCGGCAGCCTATAATTTCATGATAATAATACTCGTCGGCACCTAGCTCAGACTGTTCGGTCTTGTTGACCTTTAGCAGAGAGCCTTTATATTTCTCCGCTTCGTTAATGTCATTAAATTCTTTCAACTTAAGCAGAAACATCGATTTATTCATCCGGGAGGATTCGATCGTTACACTTCGCTCCACATCGCCGTGTTCCGGGGCGATCGCCAGCTTGCTGCCCGGCTTGAACCGATCCTCGGGAAAATCCGTTCGGGACAACACCTTCACCTCGCCGCGCAAACCGTGTGTATTGACGATTTTCCCGACTGTCAGCCATTGTTCATCCATCACGTAGAGCCCCCAATCTAGGACTTTAAATAATCAGAAAGAAAGGGTTGGGAGCGGCCCAACCCTTCAGTCTAAGACACAATCTCCACACTGACGCGCCGCTTCTCTTTGACGGCAGCGGACGCCACGACCGTGCGGAGCGCTTTGGCAATTCGGCCTTGTTTGCCGATCACCTTGCCGATATCGGATGCGTGGACGGATAATTCGTAAACGACCGCGTTGTCTTGTTCCACCACGTGAACGCGCACCTCATCGGGATGGTCGACCAGCGCTTTGGCGATGACGGTGATTAACTCCTTCATGGCACCCTCCGATCCATCCAATCCTTATTGCAGCTTGGATTCGTGGAACTTCTTCAAAATCCCGGCCTTGCTGAACAAACTGCGAACTGTATCGGATGCTTGTGCGCCGGTTTGCAGCCATTTGAGAGCTTTCTCTTCGTTGATCTGCACGACTGCCGGTTGAGCAACCGGGTTATAAATGCCGATTTCTTCGATGAATCGACCATCGCGCGGAGAACGCGAATCAGAGACAACGACGCGGTAAAAAGGAGCTTTGTGCGCACCCATGCGTTTGAGTCGAATACGTACCATACTAAATTCACCTCCCATCCAGAATCGTCTTGCTTAGCCCCGCCCCTCGTTCAACCGAACGGAAACTTGAAGCCGCCTTTTCCCATCTTGCCGAGCGCCTTTTGGGCTTTGCGGCCCTTGCCGCCCGGACCCATCATACCGGAAAATTGCTTCATGACCTTGCGCATCTCTTCGAATTGGCGAATGAGCCGATTCACTTCGGCGATGTTGTTGCCGCTGCCGGCGGCAATCCGCTTGCGTCGGCTCGCGTTCAACAGCTCCGGCTTGCGCTTCTCTTCAAGCGTCATCGATTTGACGATCGCTTCGACGCGGCCCATCTGCTTGTCGTCGACTTTCATGTTGCCCTTCATCTTGCCCATCCCGGGCAGCATATCGAGCAACTGATCCATCGGCCCAAGCTTCTTGATCTGCTCCAGCTGATCGAGAAAATCTTCGAACGTGAACTCCGCCCGGCGCATCTTGCGCTCCATCTCTTTCGCCTTGTCGGCGTCGATGCCGGCTTGCGCCTTCTCGATCAAGGAGAGGACGTCGCCCATGCCGAGAATCCGCGACGCCATCCGGTCCGGATGGAACGGCTCAAGCGTGTCAAGCTTCTCCCCCATCGAAGCGAACTTGATCGGGCAGCCGGTGACGGCTTTGACCGACAACGCCGCTCCGCCGCGAGTGTCTTGATCGAGCTTGGACAGCGCCACTCCCGTTAACGCAAGCTGTTTGTGGAAGCTCTCGGCCACATGAACGGCTTCCTGCCCGGTCATGGCATCGACGACAAGCAAGATTTCCGTCGGATTCGTCCGCTCGCGGATACGTTCAAGCTCTTCCATCATCTGCTCGTCAATCTGCAAACGACCCGCTGTATCGATCAGTACATAATCGAAGTTGTTGTCCTTCGCATGCTGCAAGCCTTGAGAGGCGATGTCGACGGGATCGGCTTTGTCCCCCAGGGAGAACACAGGAGCTTTGATCTGTTCGCCGAGAATTTGCAATTGCTTGATCGCCGCAGGGCGATAAATATCACAAGCGACTAAGAGAGGGTGATGATTCTGCTTCTGCAGCAGCTTGGCCAGCTTGGCTGAGAGCGTCGTCTTCCCGGCGCCTTGCAGTCCGACCATCATCACGACCGTCGGCGGCTTGGCCGCCTTCTCCAGCTTGCTGACCGTCCCGCCCATCAACTCGGCCAATTCCTTGTTGACGATATCGACGACGAGCATCCCCGGAGTAAAGCTCTTCATTACTTCCTGGCCGACGGCTTTCTCCTTCACCTTGGCCACGAAATCTTTAACGACCTTAAAGTTCACATCGGCCTCAAGAAGCGCGAGCCGCACTTCCCGGAGTGCTTCATTCACATCGTCCTCGGACAATTTGCCTTTGCCGCGCAGCTTGCTTAAAACCCCTTGCAGCCGGCCTGTCAATCCTTCGAATGCCACTCCAGTTCGCCTCCCTTCCGCCGTTTCCCGATCTCCATCAATCCAGTCCAACCAACGTCTTCATCAAAATGTGAATTTGCGAGGCATCGACGCCCGACGGGCTGTCCAACAGCCGTTCAATCCGTTCGGCGTAACGCAGCCGCTCCTCGTGTTTGTGCAACAACTGCAATTTATGTTCATAGTCTTGCAACAGTGCCTCGGCACGTTTAATATGTTCGAACACGGCTTGCCGGCTGATCTCGAACTCCGTCGCGATCTCGCCCAGCGAATAATCGTCGTGAAAATAATACTTCAAGAAAGTCTGTTGCTTCTCCGTCAGCAGTTGTCCGTAAAAATCGAACAGCAGGTTGATGCGGTTCGTCTTCTCCAAGGCGCTTTGATCCAAACCGGTTTCGTTCAAAAACTTTCACCTCTGTTAAGGAAAAACACTTTACGGGTGCAACGTTAATCATCATACCTTAACGAATGCCCACTGTCAAGGCTCAGACCTTTGCAGGCTATCCTGTTCTTCCCCGGCGATCCAATCGGAAAACAGCGCATGGACGAACTGCTCGGGATCAAACGGCTGGAGATCGTCGATTTTTTCACCCAAACCGACCCATTTGA
>JAJFMO010000111.1 GCA_020697475.1 Paenibacillaceae bacterium
ATCGCCGTCAATTGCGGTCCGTGCGATTCCCCGGCCGTCAAGTATCTCACTGATTCGTTCCCCTCTCCTTGCCTGTGGCACCTTACCGTAAAGCCGTAAGGATGGCTTGTTCATGCGAAATTCTTGTGCTCATTATATTATAGCGAATAGGGTTTGACAAGAAACGCCGCAGCACAAGCCTCAAAAGAAAATTCGTCAGGTAATGCCACAGAATGCACTTGGGCAGTTACGTTTTTAATCGATGCGCAGTATAGCGATTATACGCCACTACGTCGAGATGGGCTGGGTTACCAGGGGAAGCTAGTTATGGTAACCAAAACTATATGCGGTAAAAGTGGCAGAGGCGAGCGAGCTAGTTGCGGTAACAAAAACTATATGCGGTAAAAGTAGCAGGGGCGAGCGAATTTGTTGCTTGAAGGTTTAAACTAATTAACGTTTTTTCGAGTCCTTATTTGATGGGAAAGGTGGGGGTAGGCAGCAAATAAAGTTGTTTGGAGCCCTTATTCCAGAATTCTGAGCAGAAACTGGGCCTTCTCATTCAAATAACGTTCTGAAAAGACGCTATGAAGCGAATAAAGCAAAAGTGGGGAAAATAGCATATCGAAACAACCTTATTGTGCATGCGATAGATCCGATATGTCGAACGATTCGAACTAACAAAAAAAATACGCCTGACGGCAATTAGCCGCCAGACGTATGGATCTTCTCAAGCTTTGTGAAAAATCAGCTGTTAACCGACTGCTTGCGAAGCAGATGAAGCGGTTCGGCGGCGGATTCCGGTTCCTCCACCATTCCGACGATTTGCGCGGAATCGATCCCGAGAATTTGCGCGCATTCCTGAATCGTAATAAACCCTTTGCGATAGGCGGCGATCACTTTTCGCTTATCCATAGATTCCTCCGTTAACATAAGTTGGATAGTTTCAGTATGGGAATAATGGGGAAAAGTTATACACCTGAATGAATCAACTTAAACGTATCAGCATGGTGCAACTACGGATTAAACTGCTCCGAACGACCGCGGCCGAACGATTGCAAGCGGCGAATCGTCTCCTCCGGGAGCGCCGGCAACGCGGCTGCCTCAATATTGCGCCGCAACTGTTCAGGGGTTTTCGCTCCGACGATGACGGTGGAAACGCCTGCAAACTTTCGGCGCTCCAGCGGTTGCGATGATCCCCTTGGGGAAACTTCTCCCCGATCCGATATTTCCCCGTCAGGAAGCCGCTTTCCAGCACCGTCCGCACGACTAGGCCGACACCTTGCTCGCCACTTGCTTGCAGCACCCCTTCTTCCTCCAGCTTCTGCCGCAAAATGCTGTAAATGATCTCGAACACTTCAACTTGGCCGAATTGCAAATATTGCCGGCACATCGCAACCGTCTCGTCGGTCACGTTCGGCCCTTTAATCGACGCGCCAATGAAGCGAACCAGGCCTTGTCGACGCATCTCTTCGATCTCGCGGGCAGCTTGCTCCAGCGTGCGCGGATCGCTCGGCGGGCTGTGCATCATCAAGACGTCGACGTAATCCGTCCGCATCCGTTCCAGCGATGTCTGCAAATCGTCCATCATCAACGGTAACCTACCCATCTCAGCGGAATTTTGCGACTTCGTGACGATAACAATATCGCTGCGCGGAATGCCGCTCGCCCCCAAGGTTTGTCCGATCAACCGCTCGCTCTCGCCGTATCCATGAGCGGTGTCGAGCAAATTGCCTCCCACTTGCAAATACGCCTCGATCGTGGCGATCGCTTCTTGCTCCGGCACCTTGCCGTACGATTTGCCGCCAATAGCCCATGCGCCCAAACCTAATTCCGATACCTGCAGTCCCGTGCGGCCCAAAGGCCTTTTACGAATCATCCGACTCCCTCTCCTTATCTGAACTCCCGTTATTTCCCAGCCGCCGCATCCATCTCGGCAATGATCTGGTTCGACTGCTCCTCCGCCGTCCGCAAAGCCGTATTGATGTCTGCACCTTCGGTCAAAACCGCCTTCTCCGCATCCTGAAGCGGTTTGGCCAAGTCGCGGTCATACCGGGTCGGGTGCGTATTCGGGGCATACTTTTGCTTGAAGACCGTCTGCAAATTCTTTCCTTTGGCCGACTTCAAGTCAGCGGCGAACACGTCTTGCACTTTCTTGTCGACCAACGCGGGCATTCTCCCTTGTCTTGCCGACAGCATTTGCGCTTCACTGCCAGCAAGAAACGAAATGACCTGGAACGCCGCATCCTTATGTTTGCTCATCGTGGAGATCATCAACGAATGAATCTGCGTTTCCCCGCCCGCGCTTTGCCCCGGAGTCTGGTTGATGGGATAGCTGATGACGTCCCAGTTCGGCGAAGTGCCGTCGTTGAACGTCTCTTCGGCCATACCGAGAAAACCGGCGCCGTAATCCATGATCAGAGCGACATTTTTATCCTTGAAAAATTTGTTCCGGTTGCCTTCGGCATTGTTGGGAATTTCCTTGATCTCTTTCACCAACTGGAACACTTTAACCCAATCGCTGCCGGTCAGCGTCGCTTTCTTCGTCTTCAAATCCACCCGAGGCAAGTTGAAGGACATCCGATCCAGGCCGGTAATATCGAACGCCTGGTATTTGTCTCCGCCCTTGGCCGATATATTCTTCGCCACATCGACCAATTGAGCGAACGTCATCCCGTCCTTCGGGTAAGGAATAGCCGTCTGGTCGAAAATATCCCGATTATAGTATATCGCACTGAAATTCATCGAGAAAGGCAAGGCATAGAACTGGCCCTTGTCACCGAACGAGCGAATCGACTCAACCACAGCCGGCTGAAAAATGTTGACATCGAACTTGTATTTCTTAATTAACTCGTTCAGATCCTGCGGAATCGCCAAATCCTGGTATGAATAGAAGTTAATCCCGCTGGAGAAGACGATATCCGGAAACGTCCCTGCGGCCACCAATTCCGGTGGAGTCGCTCCCTTGGCGTTGCGCACAAGCTCGAGCGTGATGTTCGGGTACTTCTTCTTGATCGGCTCGACCATCAGGTTGTTGAACTCGCCGTCGGAAAGCGACGCCCCCTGCTGGAACACTTGCAAAGTTACCGGCTCCGTACTAAAGGCAGGCGCTGCCGCATCCTTGCCCCCTGTTGCCGCACTTTCTCCGTTCTGGCCAGCCGGCCCTCCGCAAGCGGTTACAATAATCGCTACACCAATCAGCCATCCTGCCAGAATCCTTTTTCGCATCATCTTCTATATCCTCCTACAACTTGTAATCGCTCTCAAAATGCTATAGACCGCGAGATGCGGTCGTTCATGCTTACACAGGTTGTCCGTTGCGATCCGTGCATGAGTATGTATAGAACGGATCATTCTCCCGTGTCATCCATTGCTGCAACGCTTGCTTGAGTTGTTCTTGCTTAGCCGCCCACTCCGGATTCCCCGCCAAATTGGCCGATTCCCCCGGGTCGTGCGCCAAATCGTAAAGCTCTTCCTCGCCGGTTAAATACAAATTGTATTTCGTGTTGCGCTCGACGATGGTTCGGATCGGATTGATCCATTGTTGTTTGGAAAAATATTGAAGAATAAGTGCCTCACGCGACGGTGTTTCCGAGTTCATGATCGCCGGTTTCATCGATACCCCGTCGATGCCGTGCGGCACAGCCCTACCCATCACAACGCAAATCGTCGGAAAATGATCCGTATTCACAGTCAGCTGATCCCGCGCTTCGCCTTCCGGAAGATGTCCGGGCCAGCTGTAAATGATCGGGACGCGCACCAACTCGTCGTACATCATCGGCCCTTTGAACGGGGTGCGGTGTCCAGCCGTCATATCGCCGTGGTCGGCAGTGAACACGATCAATGTGTCGTCCAACTGACCGATCTGGCGCAGCTTATCGAGAATGCGTCCTACCTGTAAGTCGATTTCTTCCACAAGTTCGCGGTAAAAAGCGATATAGCTTTTCCACTGATCTTCGCCGTAATCTTTGAGCGGCTTTCCCTGGTCTTCGTCGCGAAACACCGCCTGTACAGCCGGTTTGTCGGCGAGTGTGTCGGCGAAATTGGCGGGCAACTCGACCGATTGCGTATCGAACGGCCGACCCTCAGCGATCAGTCCGCGAATGGAATAAATGTCGTGCGGATTCACCCACGATACGACCGCAAGCCACGGTTTGGACGAGCCCGCTGGCACTGAATCCAGAAAGTTCAGCATTCTGTCTGTCGTTACCGCATCCCTTTCGGCTACCGTCTTCGCTTTCCCCTTTTCCTTGTCGTTGTTATGGGTGAATTCAAAGCCGTACTGTGCAAGCGGCGCTTTCCCCAGATGCCATTTGCCGAAATAAGCGGTTGTGTACCCTTGCTGCTGGAATTGCCGGCCGAGCGAAGGCAGCTCGGGACTTAAATCCTCTACTCCTGGCATGCCGGTATTGCCGACCACCTTCGTCTTGTGCGGGTACAGGCCCGTAAAGATCGAGGATCGCGAAGGCGAGCATTGCGGGGTGCTGCAATAGCTGTGTGTAAACCTTACTCCACGATCGGCCAGGAAGTCGATATTCGGCGTATTCGCAGCATAATTGCCGCCGAACTTCCGCAATGCCAAGATGCCGAGCTGGTCGGCGAACATATAAAGTACGTTGGCCATTCTGTTCCCTCCTTTCTTGATGCTTTTATTTGTGCCTTTTAATTTTAAACGCTTACCACGCAAAAGTAAACCGGACACAATCCGCAAAGGATATAAGTGATGTAACGTTTTTGTTGACCCGGACGTTATTTTAGATGTCAGGCCAGCAACGCTTGGAAAGGAGGTGCGAAGCCTTGACTTCTGCAGAAGCCAAATCCATCGAAGAAATCTGCACCGCCACATGGGAATCGCTTTACCGGTTCGTCTATTTCAAAGTACAAAATCGCCAGGAAGCCGAGGATACGACACAGGAAACGTATGTTAAAGCCTATTCCCATCTGCAAAGCGGCAAGGTGGCCCCGGATAAATATATCGCATTTCTGAAAACGATCGCGCTGAATTTAATTCGTGATTCTTGGCGCAGAAAGAAGCGCAGAGGGCCCTCCATCGACGTGGAGTCAGTCGATCCGGCTCACTTCGCAGTAGAGGATCATACCGAAGAGAGTGCACAGCGACAGGCTGTCCAGGAGGCGTTGGCCCAACTGAACGAAGATCAGCGCACAGTGATCGAATTGCGGATCCTCAAAGGGTATTCGGTTGCCGATACCGCCAAGCTTATGGGCAAGCAGGAAGTCGCCATACGTGTCATCCAGCATCGGGCCTTGAAGCAGATGGCCTCGCTTCTGAACCCGATTCGAGAATAATGGAAGAAATGGAGGGAATCCGATGAAAGACCAAGAACGGAAATTATCCGATTATATCGATCGTTTGAACGCAGAGATGATGCCTGAAGAAGACGAGAACTCCGCCTCATCGCCTGAGCTGAGGGAACTCTACCGTACGGTCAAACAAATCCGAAGCTTAAGGGAAACCGCCATGCCGGGGCCCGATTTTCCACAAAAGCTGGCTCGATCTGTGGCCTCAGGACAACTGACGCGCAGGAGTCCGGACCGCAAACGCCAATGGAGTTGGCTGATCGGCATGGTTAGCGCAGCAGCTCTCCTCGCCTTGCTGATCACTTTTGTGATCCCGCTCGGCCGCGACAATGTGGTGAGCGCCATGGAGAAAGCGTATATGGAAGTCGGCGCCTATCACGGAACATTGGAAGTTGTTGAAACGGCCGCCAACGGAGAGTCGGATATGCAAGCGAAATGGGACGTGTGGGCGGATCAAGCGGGGCATTATTATGTCAAAGGTCTGGAAGGGGCTAACCGTGATATCGTGACCGTGAACAACGGCCAGAGCAAGTGGCAAATACAGCCGGATCGCGAGCAAGTGCAAATTTTCCCGACGCTGCCTGACGCCTATCGCTTCCAGTTCGAGTTGGGGAACGAAATTCAGCAAGCGAAACAGGCGCAGTCCGTGAAAGTGGTCGGCGAAGAGACGATTTCCGGGAGGAAAGCATCCGTCGTAGAGGTTACCCCGAAAGGCGGCCTTCCTTACCGGATTTGGGTGGATGAGCAAACCAATCTCCCGCTCCGTAAGCAAACCGCCATGCAACACGCCATACAGTACACGTACACTTACTCGCAAATCGATTTTGCAGACGCGATCCCGCAAGCTTTGATTTCTTATCGGTTGCCGGATGGCTTTGCGGAAATCAACACCAACCCTGAGCAAATCGCGAATGATCTGGACGAAGCGCAGGAGATTGCAGGATTCCGCCCGCTCGAGTCTAAGACCGTTCCGTCCGGTTATGTTCAGGATCGTCTTGCCGTCGTTCCGGATCAGGGGATGACAAGGATTTATTACCGCGACCCGAGTCGGAATCATCAGGTGATGTCGCAGCAAAGCCGCGCCGCCGGCGAGTTCAAGCCCGATTCGAACGCTCTTCTGGGCCGTACAGACGGCAGTCCTGTCGAGATTTTGTCGCCTGTTGCCAACGATTCGTCGGTCAGCTCGATCCGCTGGCGCCAAGACGGCTATGAATTCAAAGTAGCAGGCGATGCGTCTCTCGACGATTTAGCCGCCTTTGCGCAAGGGCTTATGAGCGCTCCGCTTGAGATGCCTGCTGTCAACAAGCAAACTGCTGAGCCTCAAGTGAAGGTGCCTTACGATTTGGATGTGGAAAAAGGCGACCAACGGAACGCCGATGCCGGCAGTTCCCCATGGAAGCTCGATCCCGTCTTCGTCGCTCAAGTGTTCGTCAGCCTGCAAATGTCCCCTGGCGGGATTAGCGGAGATTATCCGATTGCTATGAAAGATCTGGAGGTCAGCGACAACGACGGCACGAAAGCGATCGTCACGGTCAACAATGAGAAAGCACCGAGCAAGCGCGTATATCTTGCCAAGCTGGTAAGGCAAGACGCGTCGGGAATTTGGACCGTTGTCGGCTATGATCCGCGGTAACGAAGTTGAAGTACAATAAAAAAGCCTTTGGGATTGGCTGCCATGCCAAGCTATCCCAAAGGCTTTTTGTTGTTATCGCGCGCGTTGCCTGTTTCGTGCTTTATCCAGGAATTGCTGCACCTTAATTGGCTGGCCGGTACGGCTGCTCTCGATTGCTGCAAAGATCAGCGCCACGGTTTGCAGATTATCCCATACATTCGTCACGAATATTCGGAACCACAGACGTTCAAATCTGCGCTTCGATCCGACCTCGGGGGAGCTATAATCGCCGCAATAATTCCTCGGCGCACCGTTCGGAGAACGCCGGATCATTGATATTGCAGTCTATCTCGATGATCGGGATGTCACTATTCAGGTGCCGCTTCAATGCGGAGAATAATGCCTCATCCGCCTCCGGCGAATGAAACGGCTGTCCTTCGGCGGAAATGACGCTGATCCCGCGCAACGGGATCAATACCGTGACAGGTCCCCGGCTTTCGTTCAACTTCCCGGCGATGATCTCTCCCAGCTTCGCGCATTCTTCCGGCGTTGTCCGCATGAGCGTCACGTTCGGGTTGTGCTGGTAGAAGACACGGCCGGCGAATTCCCTCGGCACCGTCTCCGGCGCCCCGAAGTTGACCATGTCGAGGCACCCCGGCGTGACGATTGCCGGCACTCCGGCCTTCGCCGCCGCTTCGAGGCGCGACGGTCCCGCGTCGAACACGCCGCCGACCAGCTGATCCGCCCATTCCGTCGTCGTGATGTCCAACACCCCGGAAATCATGCCTGCTTCAATCAAGCTTTCCATCGTCTTGCCGCCGGTGCCGGTGCAATGGAACACGACGACCTCGTACCCTTGTTGCTCCATGATCGCCTTGGCGGCTTCCACGGCTTTCGTCGTGTTGCCGAACATCGAGGCGGCGATCAGCGGCTTGTCGTCTCCCGTCGGCACTTCGGCGCTGGCCATGCCGCATACCGCGCCTGCCGCGCGAGCCAGCACCGTTCGGCTGATCGAGTTAATGCCGGAGATGTCGACGATACTCGGGATCATGACGATGTCTTTGCTCCCGACATAGGCCGAGACGTCGCTGCCCGCCACCGTCGATACCATTACCTTCGGCACGCCGATCGGCAAGGCACGCATCGCCCGGCAGGCGAGCGATGTGCCTCCCGTGCCGCCAAGCGCGATGACGCCGGCGAACCGGCCTTGCCGATAAAGCTCCGGCAGCAGCTTCTCAGCCCCGGCGCCCATTGCCGCCACCGCTTCCCCTCGGTCGCGCCGTGCGCGCAACGCCGACAAATCGTGACCGGCGGCGGCCGCCACCTCTGCGCTCGAAATATCCGGCCGTACCACAGGCTCGTCCAGCACACCCGTATCGATCAACAGCGTGCGCAATCCATTTCGCTCAATACATTGCTGCAAGAAGGCATATTCGTTCCCTTTCGTGTCGAACGCACCAAGCAAAGCAATCGTTGTGGCCACATGGATCTCCCCCAACCCAATAATTTGGTAATAGAAGCTTTACCGCTCTCTTGTCATCGATGTAAACTTCTCCGTCTGTCCCTTGATCGCCCGCTCAGTCGGCAGCCGCTCCATCGAACTCGCGCCGTAAAACCCGTCGATCTGTGGACAGCGTCCGAGTACATAGGAGGCATCCTCCGGCTCCGCAATCGGCCCGCCATGGCACAGAATCAGCACATCGGGTCGTACCTTGCGCGCCGCTTCGCTGATCGCGCCGATCTCCGCCACGCACTGATCCAGCGTCTTGGCCGTATGCGCGCCGATCGTTCCCGCCGTGGTCAAGCCCATATGCGCGACCAAAATATCCGCTCCGGCTTCCGTCATGTTCACCGCGTCTTCGGGCGAGAACACGTATGGTGTCGTCAGCAAGTCCAGTTCGCGGGCAAGACGAATCATCTCCACTTCCTTGTCGAACCCCATGTTCGTCTCTTCCAGGTTTTGACGAAAGTTTCCGTCGATCAGTCCGACCGTCGGGAAGTTCTGCACACCTGCGAACCCGATTGCCTTCACTTGTTCCAGAAAACGCCGCATAACCCGCATCGGATCGGTGCCGCAGACGCCGGCGATGACCGGGGTGCGCTTGACTACCGGCAACACTTCGTTCGCCATCTCCATCACGATTGAGTTCGCGTCCCCGAACGGCATTAGTCCTGCCAACGAGCCGTGCCCGGCCATTCGGAAGCGTCCGGAGTTATAGATGACGATGAGGTCGATACCGCCCGCCTCTTCGAACTTGGCGCTGATGCCTGTCCCCGCGCCGCCGCCGATGATGTATCGGCCGGAAGCCGCCTTGTCCCTGAGCCGGCGTAAAATGTTTTCTCTATCCATTGCCGCGTTTCCCATTTTCTCACCTCAACGTTGATTTTTATCCTCTTCATTATAAAGACCCGTTCCCTCGAAGTGAATGCACAATTCCTTAGAGAACATATACAATTATCAGGTTTACACCACTATTCCTTCAAGCCCAGTACCGATATTTCCGATAATCCGGCCGTTCCGTCATCATCCAACAGCTTGTCGACGATAAATTTCAGCGAAGAAATCTGTTGCACCTGCTCGAAACGGACGACCGCAGGATCGCCATCGGCAATCGGAAATTGAATATTGGCCGCCACTTGGTTCGGATCGTTATTTAAGACGAGATGCCCTTCAAGCAGCCTCCTCCCTCTGACTGCACTGTCATAGATC
>JAJFMO010000601.1 GCA_020697475.1 Paenibacillaceae bacterium
GGCTGCGTACGGTAAGCGCGGCGACTTTGCGGCGAAACAGCATGTCGTGGAAGAACGCGAGCGTTCGCGTCATAGCCTGCGAATCGTGATCACGCTCGAAGCGCACACCGAACGAGAGCGCTACCGCAGGCCAGCGGCTGAGCGAGATCGGCAGCGAAAATCCGCAAACGTCGGCGATTCCGTCGCCGTCCTTGTCGCGGGTCAACGCCTCCGCTGTTGCCAGAAAGTCGCCGGCTTGCCAGCCGGGCTGGGGAGGCTCTACACCGCTGCCGGCGAATAGCTGCGGATTATAGACGAGGTATACGCTGGAGAACGAGACAGGCAGAGCCGACGTCTGCCCTCCGAACGCGAACGACTGCGCCAGATTCGGGTAGATCGGATGCGGCAAATCGTCTGAGAGCGACTTCAAATCGTGGAATTCAGAGCTTGGATACTGCACGAACTCTTTCCACTGATAATCGCTGACAAATAGCAGATCCGGCTGAAAGCCCATTTCCAGGCTCGCTTCAAGAGACTCGCGAAACGCTGCGCCAGGTATGGACAACACTTTGACCGCCACATGGGGATACTCCCGCCGAAACGCTGCAATGACCTGTGGCATGCAATAGTCGATGAAGTACGAGGGGGAAGTCGCAACAATCGTCAACGTCCGCGACCGATCCTCGCGAACCGGCAATTCCGGGGCGACGAACGTTCCCTGGCCGACCCGCTTGGCGATCAACCCCTCCTGGACGAGCAGATCCAACGCTTTGCGAACGGAGGAACGGCTTATTTTGTACTGTTTGCAGAGCTGATTTTCCGACAGCAAAAACTTCCCCGGCTTCAAAAATCCCGTCAAAATTTGCTCGCGAATATTTTGCGCCAACTGCAAATACAAAAATTCGTTTTCCCGTTCCACGTTGATCCTCCGGCCTTTTCGATGCGAAATTGTATTATCTATAGAATAGCGGTGTTTCCTGTCAATAACAAATCGATAATTACCCCACAAAGTGATGCCAAGCTTCGATGCCAAATCAGGTACTTTGCGGGGACCCCGAAACAGAAATACGAAACAGAAATAGGAGTTGACGCGTCGGCGGTGAAAAGGTACGATACGAGTGGGCATACAGGTTAGATACAACTTCGCATTTTTTGGATGAAAATTTAACTTCGGGGATGAAGAAGGATGAAAATGGCACGAATCGGCTTGTTATTCGAATCGAAAGCGGCAAAGCGGCGATGGGATGCCGGGATGGATTGCTTCGGGCGCTATGTCGGGGAAGTGTTATCCCATGCGGGCATCCCGTATACATGGATCGACGATTGCAAGGAGTTAAGCCGCGGGGAGACGGACATCGTGTTAGTCTTGTTGACGGCGGAGAGCAAGGAGTCGGCTGCGGCGCTTTGGACTTTCGCCGAGCAGGGTGGCACGGTGATCGCCTACGGCGGCGTGCGCTCGTTGGCGGCGATGTTAGGCTGCGCCGTAGCGCGGCCGCTCGGCGTCGGCTATGCGGCGGTGGCTGGAGGTAGCGGTGCGTCTTCGGTGCCTGAGCCGGCTATTCCCTTCGAGCGGGCGGAGCCGCTGCGCTTTTTCGCGGCGGAGCCGTGGGCGTCCAGCGGAGCGACAGTGCCGCACGAGGTGTGCGGCGAACTGCGCCAACTGGAGCCCGACGGGGAGACCGCCGGCGCATTGCTCGACCGGTTCCATGTTGGCGCCGGTCGCATTGAACGCTTCGCCGTGCCGATCGGCGAAACGATCGTCTTCATGCAGCAGGGGACCGGACCTGTCGTGGAGGACGGCATTCCTGCTCCCGACGGAACGGGCCAGGTGAACGACGGCATCCTGAAAGCCGACGACCGTTACCCGTTCGATTGGGAGTACGACCGCCTCGAGACAGAGACGGGGGCGAAATATTTTGCCCGGCCGCAAGCCGACCTTGCGATGGCTGCTCTGGACATTTTGCAGGAAACCGGTGTTCGTTCGACTTGGTGCATGCTGGAGCCGGGTTACAGCGTGGGTATCTACGATAAGGTCAAAGCGGCGGGGCACGAGATTGCTTTCCATTATAACGCTCTGGAGCCGCAAGGCGGACGGTGGGGGGGCGACGAGTTTCAGCGCCAGTTGAATTGGCTGCGTTCTGCCGCCGGTATCGAGCAAGTGACGTCGAATAAAAACCACTACACCCGTTTCGAGGGGTGGGGGGAGCTGTTCGCCTGGTGCGAGGAGAATGGCGTCGCGGTCGACCAGACGCGGGGGTCGTCCAAACCTGGGAACGTCGGATTTTTGTTCGGCACCTGCCATCCGTTTCGCCCGATCTCCCGTTTTGATGAGAGCAACAGGGTATATAACGCTTGGGAGATGATCTTTTTGACTCAGGATATGGATTTGGGCGCTTGGGCGGACAGCTCGATTACGGTGCCGTTCCTGGAGGAGGTCGCGAAGGTGGGCGGGGTGGCGCACTTTTTGTTCCATCAGACCCATCTGCACTCAAAGCCTGCGGTGAGGGACGCTTTTCGCAAGGTGGTGCGGGAGGCGCGCGAGCGGGGATTCGAGTTCTGGACGTGCGCGGAGATTCATGCTTGGCATGCGGCCAGGCGGGCAGCGGTGTTGGTCGGGTTCGATGGAGATGGGGGCGTGCTGGTGAAAAATGCTCCCGAAGGAGCGGTCGTCTGGGTCCCGGTTGAAGGCGAAGAGGTCGGCGCGGCGGTTGGGCAAAAAGGTGCGGAATTGGTAAACAAATTCGGTGTGCTGTGCCGAAAGCAAGTCGTGGCGCAGCCCAAAACGAATGTGGCTTCGGGAGGCGAGCGGCGATGAGTAAACTGGCGTTGGATGGGGGCACTCCGGTGCGGACGAAGCCTTTTCCGGCTTGGCCGGCGTTTGGCGAGGAAGAAGAGAGGCTGTTGCTGGAGGTGCTGCACTCGGGCAAATGGGGCGGCACCGGGCGGGTCAAGCTGCAAGAGTTGGAAGATCGTTTTGCCGCGCTGCAGCAGGCGAACTATGCGATTTCCGTCAGCAACGGAACGATCGCAATTACGTTGGCGTTGAAAGCGGCCGGTGTCGGGCATGGCGACGAGGTGATTATGCCGCCGTATACGTTCATCGCTACGGCGACAAGCGCGCTGTTGATGGGCGCGATCCCCGTTTTCGCCGACGTCGAGGCGGATACGATGCTGCTCGATCCGGCGAAAGTGGAGGCGGCGATCACTCCGAGGACGAAGGCGATCATTGCCGTCCATATTGGCGGCTGCCCGGCGGATATGGACTGGCTTGCGGCGATCGCCGCGAAGCATAAGCTCGCATTGATCGAAGATGCGGCGCAAGCGGTCGGCGCCCAGTGGAAAGGGCGGGCCGTTGGAGCATTGGGCGATGCAGGCACGTTCAGCTTCCAGTCGAGCAAAAACGTGAACAGCGGCGAAGGCGGCATGATCGTCTCCAACGATAAGGCGGTGGCGGACATGGCTTGGTCGATCGCCAACGTCGGGCGTATTCGCGAAGGGGCTTGGTACCAGCATGAGCATATCGGCTGGAATTTTCGGCTGACCGAGTTTCAGGCGGCGATTTTGCTCGGTCAGCTGAGCCGACTGGAGGAGCAGACCGCGCTGCGGGAGCGCAATGCGAAACTGCTCGCCGAGCTGGTCGGCGATATCGATGGCGTCTCGCCGATGCGGCGCGATCCGCGCGTGACTTTGCACGCCAACCACCTGTTCCTGCTGCGGATCGATCCGCGGATTACGGAGAAGGCGAGCAAGAAGGAGTTCCTCCGCCGATTGTCCGCGGAGGGAATTCCGGTGAGCGCCGGCTACGTGCCGCTCAACCGCAACAAAGCGGTGCTGCACGAAATTCGCAGCTGGACGGGGGAGGATCGGCTGGACGAATGTCCGATCTGCGAACACGCCTGCGAGCGCGAGGTCGCCTGGCTGCCGCAAAACGTCCTGCTGGCCGACGAAGAGGCCATGCACGACATCGCTGCGGCTCTCCGCAAGGTGGCCGGCTCGTTTTAGCGCTTGCCGCGATAAGTCTCGGCCACTTCTAGGCTCGACCGTGCAGGTTAACGGTATAGATGCCGTAAACCTGACGTACAGACGCTCGCCCGTGCCAGTTAACGGCACATATGCCGCTAAACGGTCGCACTCACTCTCGATCGTAGCGGATAACGGCCTGAATGCTGCTAACAAGTTGCTCCCAAGCCCGATCGTAATGGATAACGGCCTAACTGCCGCTAACCAGTCACACCCACGCGCGCTTGTGGAAGATAACGGCCTAACTGCCGTTAACCAGCCAATCCCACGCTCGATCGAAGCGGATAACGGCCTAAC
>JAJFMO010000112.1 GCA_020697475.1 Paenibacillaceae bacterium
AAGTTCCGACGATTGTAACGATTGCGACAGCGCATCTACCCCAAACAACGGATTTGAACCTGTGCCATACTCGCCTAACTTATACGTGCCATCCGGCGCGGCATTCATGATCAAATAACCGCATTCTTTGCCGTCCTTCCTTAGGATCACGACCCAACCGCGAATCCCCGGCCCGAGAGGATAACTGTCCCAGCGCGCTTGGCTCCACAACTCGAACCCCGGCTGCTTGGCCAGCTTGTCCACATAAAGTGTGATCTGCTGCTGCAATTCTACCGGCGGTTCCGCAACGAGCTCAGCGGGCTGTTGTTGGCCGTTGCCAATCGTTGCACCGGCATCCGAACTCACACCCGAATCCGCACCAGGTTCCGCCCAGCCGATCGCCGGGGTGAAGCCCATACAAGCCAATGCCACAATAACGATCATCGCCTTGCGAAGCGGTTGCTGCATTTTCCTGCACCCCCCAGTGGCAAGCCCGACGGCTTGTCCGCTTCGTAAATCTATTGTAAATCTTATTCACAGCAAAATTTGTTAGAACGTGTTGGCGGAACCGATTTTTTTACCCATAATTTATAGGAAGTTTTGGCGAGTGGCGTCAGTTGCTGCGAACGGTATCCTCCCGAAGGTGAAAAATGCCGCAATTGATCACCGAAGCGCGAATTCGCGGCTCGTATTGCCAATTCAGTTCCTCCAACCGATTATCGTACTCTTCCTGCACTTCCGTTTTCTTGTCGTCTTCCATCGGCTGCAGCATGCTTTCATAATACCCGCGAATGCGCTCCTGCTCCTCGGCCTGCCGCTCCTTCGCCTCGTCAGCCCATTGATGATCATAAGACTTCAATTTTTTCTCCAAAAAGGTTTCCAGCATTCCGGCAGCTTTCGTCAAAGTGAACACATTGGGCCGCACATGGACGTTGGCAGGCAGCTTCGGGGTCAGCTTCAATGGCTGCAACCGATCGTAAAACCCCTCGACAATCCGCCCATCGAGCAGATGAATGCCGAATGAATGGAATTCGTCCCGCTTCATATCGCATTCCAGTTCGACTTTGTAATTGACGCAAAGCCAACTGGAGAAGGCGAGTGAATCGGCGAAGCGCTCTTTGCGCAGCTCGCGGTCCGTCTCCTCGAACATGTTTACACAACGTCCGCCCGCTTTCACCGAACCAAAGATTTGCTCCAGCCGCCGGCTGCCGAAGAACAGCTCCTCCTGCGGGATTCGCCCGGCAAAGGAAGGCACGGAAACGCCGAAGTAACGGCCAAGGATACTTTCACCGGCAGGTTGCGCGCCTGGCCCGGTCGCCGGTAGAGGCGCCTGCGGAGATCGTGGAGGCGGCGGCTCCACGGCGGTTGGTTCCATTTTCTCCTTGTCAAAAATGAAAGTGAACGTCATCGTCTCAGGCGCAGCCCCGGTCCGCTCGACGAAGCTCCAATAATACGTGCGATTGGTCAATTCCTTGTCGGCCTGCGGGGACAGCTTTACCGTCACGTGCGCCGGGCTTTTCTCCACGATCCGGCACTGCTGCGCTTCCAGGTAGCGCATGACGAACTTCTGGATTTGTTTCGTCTTCACGTTAACGCCCCTCCCGCTGCAATGGAATCGTCGAACCGACGGCGTCCAGAATCGCTCCGATCGGCGGACGAGCGTCGGACTCTTGCTCCACTTGCCGTTTCATCTCTTGGAACGTCTGCCCCAACTGATCGAGCCGCGAGCGGATTTCATCCTTGCCGCTGGACTCCATTATCACCTTGAACAGCGACGTCTCCAACTGAGTGGACTTTTCAAACCGTTCCAAAATCGTGTCCAACCCGCCTATGACCATCTCGAACATATTGATTTTCTCATGCAGCAATGACAGAATGTGCTGCTCGATCGTCCCTTCCGTGGACAGGTTGTATATCTTTACATCGTTCGCCTGCCCAAGCCGATGGACGCGGCCGATCCGCTGCTCGACGCGCATCGGATTCCATGGCAGGTCGAAGTTGATGATATGATGGCAAAATTGCAGGTTGATCCCCTCGCCCCCGGCTTCGGTGGCGACAAGCACTTGTCCGCGATTGCGGAACAAATCCATCATCCAGTCTTTTTTGCCGCGGTTCATCCCGCCCCGATAAGGCACAGCAATGATATTGTGTTCCTTGAAAAATTTCAGCAAATACTCTTGGGACGCGCGGTATTCGGTAAACACAATCGTTTTGTCGCCGATGGCCTCGATCAACTCCAGTGTCTTCTCCGCCTTCGTGTTAGCCTTGATGCCACGAATCGTCTCGACCAGTTCCCAAATTTTCGCTCGCACGGGGGAGTCTTCCGCCGTCTTCTTGAACAAATTGACGAGCGTGACGAACACTGCATCGCGACTGCTGCATACTTCCCGCTGCAATGTAACGAGCGACAGCAAGCTGCCGAGGTTGCCGACGCCCTGCGCTTCCTGGTAACGGCCGCGCACAAAATCGGTCACTCCGTCGTACAGCGCCTGCTCCTCGGGGGAGAGGGTGAGCGGGATATTTTTCACAAGGCGTTTCGTAAATTCCACATGCCCTTCGCTGCGACGATTGCGGATCATCACCTTGGACAGCTCCTGCTGCAGCTTGTCTTCGTTCTTCGGCGTCCGCTTGCTGAACACGAAGTTGCTCTGGAAGCTGTTCTGCCCCCCGAGCTGACCGGGCTTGAGCATTGTGATCAAGTTGTACAGCTCTTTCATGTCGTTCTGAATCGGCGTGGCGGTGAGTAGCAGGCAATATTTTTTGCGCAGTAAGGAGACGAATTGGTAATTCGTTGTTTTGCGGTTTTTCAGCTTGTGCGCCTCGTCCACGATCAGCATGTCGTACTCCTGGTTGACCACGATCTCTCGGTGGGGATCGCGCTTGGCTGTATCAATGGAGGCGACGACGACGTCGTACTGCTCCCACATGTAATGCTTCTTCTGGGCGACGGCGGGAATCGAGAACTTCTGGTTCAACTCGCGCACCCATTGCAGTACCAGAGAGGCAGGGACGAGAATCAATGCCTTTTGCACCAAACCTCGAATCATGTATTCTTTCAAAATAAGCCCGGCTTCAATTGTCTTGCCGAGCCCGACTTCGTCAGCCAAGATCGCCCGGCCGCGCATCTGGTTCAGCACTTTGCGTGCGGTATCGAGCTGGTGGGGAAGCGGCGTGAGTCCCGGGAGATGCGCCAAGCATTGCAGTTCGTCGAACGTCGATACGAGCCTGGATCGTTCGGCTTCGAGGGCAAGCTGAAACATCGTCCAGTCGTCCCACGGGCCGTTGCGGTCGTGGCGGCTCTTCAGATCGTCAAGCCATTCGCGGTTCAGATGAAGCGACAGGTGGCTCGCGATCGGGCGTATCGTATCCGGCTGATCCGTTGTTCTCATAGGCGCCTCCTGACTAGGATTGTAGATAGAATGTTGGGAGTAGTATTGACCAAAAGCCAATTTTGTATAACTTTTCCGTGAACCCTCTTCCTTTTTGTCGAAATTTGCTATAATATAGATTGTTGTGATAGCGGATGATGGCAGAGGGAGAGACTGGAGCGGCTTAATGGCCGGCTTCGGCGCCGAAGGAGTAAACCGGGGGAACCGGCGAATCTCTCAGGCAAAAGGACCTTTGCACGGACGCATCTCTGGAGAGTGTTTGTCCGTCGCAGGCGGGCAGGCCACCCAAGGGGAAACTTGAGCTCAAGGCTCAAGGTAACTCTCAGGTACAAGGACAGAGTGAAAGCACGATGCGGATCTTTGACGGATCTGCGCTGCTTTTGCTGTGTCCTTTTTCGCGTTTCGGGGTCCCCGGAAAGTACCTGAATCCGCTTCGAAGTTTAACTGCACTTTGTGGGGTATTTTGAGAAAGTAGGGAAAAGTAATATCGAGAGCGCTTGAGAAGGCAGGTGGAGAACGTGTCGCAATTGAAAAAAACGCCGCTGTACCCGTTGTACGAGCGATATGGAGCGAAGACGATCGACTTCGGCGGCTGGGATTTGCCCGTGCAGTTCGGCGGCGGCATCCAGAAGGAGCACGAGGCGGTGCGCCAGAAAGCGGGGCTGTTCGACGTCTCGCATATGGGCGAGGTGCGGGTGACGGGCTTGGATGCGTTAAATTTCTTGCAAAATTTAACGACGAACGATGTGTCCAAGCTGGTGGACGGGCAGGCACAGTACAGCATGATGTGCTACCCGGACGGTGGAGTAGTGGACGATCTGCTCGTTTATAAGTTTGCCGAACAGCATTATATGCTTGTGATCAATGCGGCCAATATCGGCAAAGACCTCGACTGGCTGCAGAAGCACGTGGACGGGGACGTATCCCTCGAAAATTTGTCCCCTTCGACGGCGCTGTTGGCGCTGCAAGGTCCGAGCTCCGAGGCGATTTTGCGGAAGTTGACCGATGCGGACTTGGGATCGCTGAAGGGCTTCCACTTCTTGCCGGATGCGGTAGTTGGCGGGGTGACGACAGTGATGGTGTCGCGCACCGGCTATACCGGTGAAGACGGCTTCGAGCTGTATGTGTGGGAGCAGGACGCGCCGGAGCTGTGGGAGAAGCTGATGGAGGCGGGCAAGGAAGAAGGGCTCGTGGCGGCCGGCTTGGGTGCCAGGGATACGCTGCGATTCGAGGCGAAGCTGCCGTTGTACGGGCAGGAGTTGAGCGCGTCGATCTCGCCGCTTGAGGCGGGGCTTGGCTTCTTCGTCAAGCTGGACAAGGGCGATTTTATCGGCCGGGATGCGCTGGCCGAGCAATCGGAACGCGGCGTGCCGCGCAAGCTCGTCGGCATCGAGATGATCGACCGCGGCATCCCGCGCTCGCATTACGCGGTGTATGCCGAGGGGCAGCAAGTCGGCGAGGTGACGACCGGCACGCAGTCGCCGACGTTCAAGACGAACGTCGGGCTGGCGCTCGTCGAGAGCCGCTATGCGGAGCTCGGCACCGAGCTTGAAGTGGAGATTCGCGGCAAGCGGCTGCGGGCTCAGGTGGTGAAGGCGCCGTTTTACCGGCGGGTGAGGAAGTAGGCGGGTCGGACCCTCATTCCGTTATTCATGCGGAAATCGTGCCATATGGGTGCTGCAAGGAGAAATAACGAAATGAGGAGCCGGATAGGTAGCAAAAGGGCCTACATTTGGGCAAATAGCGGAACATAGAGCCGGTTGGAGCCGTGGGGGATGAGTCGCAGGGGATGGAGCGCGAACTGTAACGGTCGCCACGAACGTTATTTACGCCAATTGTCGCAGCTTTCGAACGTAACGGTTGCCACAGCGGCTATTCATGCTTAATGACCTCATTTTTAGATAAATCCGACAAATTAGTGTTCCTCACAACCGTTAGAAAACGAAAGCTTGGGAAAAGGCTGCAATTAGCGTCAAATACAACCGTTAGATTTTTACATCATACAAATTTTAGCTGCAAAAGGAGTCGACCCATGAGCCAACATCGTTATTTGCCCTTGACGGACGAGGATCGCAGCGAAATGCTGCGGACGGTGGGCGCGTCCTCAATTGAGGATCTGTTCCGTGATGTGCCCGCCGAAGTGCGGTTTCGCGGGGAAATGAACGTCTCGCCCGCCTTAAGCGAGCCGGCGCTGCTTAAGTATATGCGGGGATTGTCGGGCAAAAACGCCGATTTCGACCGGTACGCCTGCTTTCTAGGAGCGGGGATTTACGACCATCACCTGCCGGTGACGGTGCATCATCTTGCCTCGCGCTCGGAATTTTACACGGCGTATACCCCGTATCAGCCGGAGATCAGCCAAGGCGAGCTGCAGGCGATTTTTGAGTTCCAGTCGTACATCTGCGAACTGACAGGTATGGCCGTCGCCAACGCGTCGATGTACGACGGGGCGACGGCGCTGGCTGAGGCGGGCGCGCTCGCCTGCGCCGCCGCAGGACGCCGCCGCATCGTCGTTTCGCGCGGCGTGCATCCCGAGGCGCGACAGATTCTGCGCGCCGCGGCTCGAGGGCGCGGCCTCGAAGTCGTCGAGGCCGCCTGCGACGGTGGCGTCACGTCCGCCGCCGCCTTAGCTGCGGCGGTGACGCCCGACACCGCCGCCGTATTGGTGCAGTCGCCGAATTTCTTCGGCTGCATCGAAGATTTGGCCGCCGTGGAGCCGCTGATTCATGGCGTGGGCGGCCTGCTCGTCGTGAGCGCGAATCCGCTCACGCTCGGCTTGCTTGAGGCGCCAGGCCGCCTCGGCGCCGACATCGTCGTCGGCGACGCCCAGCCGTTCGGCATCCCCGCCGCGCTCGGCGGGCCGACCTGCGGCTACTTCTCCGTCGCCGACAAATGGATGCGCCGGATGCCGGGCCGCATCGTCGGCCAAACCGTCGACCGCGACGGCAAGCGCGGCTTCGTGCTGACGCTGCAGGCGCGGGAGCAGCATATTCGACGCGAGAAAGCGACGTCGAATATATGCTCCAACCAGGCGCTGCTCGCGTTGTGCGCGTCGATTTACCTTTCGACGCTTGGCAAACAAGGCATCGCCGAGGTCGCCCGGCTCAACGTGCGCAAAGCCCATTACGCCGCCGAGAAGCTCAGCGCTCTCCCCGGAGTGAGCCTGGCGAACCCGGCGCCTTTTTTCAACGAATTCGTGTTGAAGCTGCCGGCCACAGCCGACATCACACAAATCAACGGCAAGCTGCTTGAGCAAGGAATCATCGGCGGTTACGATCTGGGTCGCGATTACCCCGAGCTGTCGAATCACTTGCTGGTTGCCGTCACCGAACAAAGAACGCGCGAAGAGATCGACTTTTTCGCCGCCAGATTGGGGGAACTTCTGTGAGCACGCAACAATCACCGAATTCGCCGGTTGCTCAAAGCCCGACGAGCTCACCCGCTGCTTCCGTCGCAAACGCGCAAACGGCAAGCCATGCACAACACGACCAACCGCTCATATTCGAAATCAGCCATCCCGGCAGGGTAGCTTACTCGCTTCCCGAGTGCGATGTGCCGGAAACCGACGTGGCCGCGCTCATCCCGCAATCCCTGTTGCGCCGCGAACCCGCCAACTTGCCGGAAGTGTACGAGGTCGACGTCATCCGCCATTATACCGCTTTATCCCGCCGCAATTTCGGCATCGATAACGGGTTTTACCCGCTCGGCTCGTGCACGATGAAGTACAACCCGAAGATCAACGAAGACGTCGCCCGCATGCCCGGTTTCGCCAAGATTCACCCGTACCAGCCGGAACAATCACTGCAAGGCGCCTTCGAACTTCTATATAACTTGCAAAACGACCTGCAAGCCATCACCGGCATGGACGCGGTCACGCTGCAGCCGGCAGCCGGCGCCCACGGCGAGTGGACCGGTCTGATGATGATCCGCGCCTACCACGAAAGCCGCGGCGAGAAGCGCACGAAAGTGATCGTGCCCGATTCCGCGCACGGCACGAACCCGGCCAGCGCGACCGTCGCCGGATTCGACACCGTGACGATCCCGTCCAACGCCGATGGGCTGGTTGACCTCGACGCCCTGCGTGCCGCTGTCGGCAGCGACACGGCTGCGCTCATGCTGACCAACCCGAACACGCTCGGGCTATTCGAGCAAGATATCGTCGAGATCGCACGAATTGTCCACGAAGCCGGCGGCTTGCTCTACTACGATGGCGCCAACGCCAACGCGATCATGGGCATCGCCCGCCCCGGAGACATGGGCTTCGACGTCGTGCACCTGAATTTGCACAAAACGATGAGCACTCCCCACGGAGGAGGTGGCCCCGGAGCCGGCCCGGTCGGCGTGAAGCAGCTGCTCGCCCCGTTTCTGCCCAAACCGATCATCGTCCGCGACCCGGACGGAACGTATCGGCTCGACCGCGAGGAAGGGCAATCGATCGGTCGGGTGAAAGCTTTTTATGGAAACTTTGGAATCCTGGTTCGCGCTTATACGTACATTCGCACTTACGGCCCGGCGGGCTTGAGGCAAGTGTCGGAGGATGCGGTGCTGAACGCCAACTACATGATGCGGCGGCTCGCGCCTTATTACGACGCTCCATTCGATCGCCCTTGCAAGCACGAGTTCGTGCTGTCCGGCAAACGCCAGAAAAAGCAAGGAGTCCGCACGCTGGACGTCGCCAAACGGCTGCTTGACTTCGGTTACCATCCGCCGACGATCTACTTCCCGCTCATCGTCGAGGAGTGCCTGATGATCGAGCCGACGGAAACCGAGAGCAAGGAGACGCTCGACAAGTTCATCGAGACGATGATCGCGATTGCCAAGGAAGCGGAGACGAATCCCGATCTGGTTGTCAACGCACCGTACACTACGGTTGTCCGACGTCTTGACGAGACGCTGGCCGCGCGCAAACCGGTGCTCAACTGCAGCTGTGGCAGTTAACCGAACGGACCGCTTACGAAAGCAGATGTGAGGGGAAATTTCCCCTCACTTTTTTCACCGTCCGGAGCCCACTCTGGACCAAATAGTTTTGGTTTCCACGACGATCGTGCGCTCTTGCAAAAATTTCGTGTGGATTTTTTGTGAAGGGGTAGTTTTCTCATCGGATTTGCATTATGATGAAATCAATTGGCAAGGAAGTAGGAGGGAAGACCCAGATTATGGGTAAAATGTCGGCAGCGCTTACATCGATCGGTCGTCCGATCACTTTTTTATGCTGCATTGG
>JAJFMO010000113.1 GCA_020697475.1 Paenibacillaceae bacterium
CGGCCGGGTCTGAGCAATGCCGGATCAAGAATATCCGGTCGGTTCGTCGCAGCAACGATGATGATCCCTTCGTTCGCCCCGAAGCCGTCCATCTCCACCAGCAGTTGGTTCAGCGTCTGCTCGCGTTCGTCGTGCCCGCCGCCCAAGCCGGCGCCGCGTTGGCGTCCGACGGCGTCAATCTCATCGATAAAGATGATGCAAGGCGAATTCTTCTTCGCGTTCTCGAACAAATCGCGCACCCTCGATGCGCCCACCCCGACGAACATCTCGACGAAGTCGGAACCGCTGATGCTGAAGAACGGGACGCCCGCTTCTCCAGCCACCGCTCGAGCAAGCAGCGTCTTCCCTGTCCCCGGCGGGCCGACGAGCAGCACGCCCTTCGGGATTCGCGCGCCGACAGCGGCGAACTTGCGCGGGTCTTTCAAAAATTCGACGACTTCGACCAGCTCTTGCTTCTCTTCGTCCGCTCCTGCGACATCCTCGAAAGTTACCCGTTTCTTCTCTTCATTATATAAACGCGCGCGGCTCTTGCCGAAATTCATCACTTTGCCGCCGCCGCCCTGCGCCTGATTCAGCAGGAAAAAGAAAAGGATAAAAATGATGACAAAAGGAATGATCGAAGTAAGGAAGGTAATCCAGACGTTGTCGCCTTCCATCTTCTCGTAAACCTTCTTGTCCACGTCGCTGCTGTCGATTAAATCGATCACTTGCGGAACGAGCGGACCCCGGGTCGTAAAGCTTCGATGGTCCGGCTTGGCCGGGTTGCGATACTTCCCCGTAATCAAGTAAGTATACCCGTCGACCTTGACCGACACTTCCGACACGTTGCGGCTTGCAAGCTCGGTCTGGAATTCGTCGTAGCTGATCTGTTCCTTCTGCTCGTTCTGGTTGCTTATGAAGTGAACAATGCCGACGGTGACCAAAAATATAAGTAAATAAAATCCGGTGTTCCGGATGATCCGGTTCATCCCCTACCTCCTTCGCGACGGCACACTTGTTTTATTTTATCACAGCCCGCCGGCCTCAACAAATTGTCATGGATTGCCGGGCTAACCGGCAACGAACGAACCCGGCTAATGCGAATAAACTTCCTGCTTCAATATTCCAACGAAGGGCAAATTGCGGTATTTCTCCGCGTAATCCAACCCGTATCCGACAACGAAAGCGTCGGGGATCGTAAACCCTTTGTAATCCGGCTCCAGCTCGACGGTTCGGCGGCCGGGCTTGTCGAACATCGTCACGATGGCGATCGACATGGCGTTGCGCCGTTCCAACACGTCGATTAAATAACTTAAGGTCAAGCCGCTATCGATAATGTCTTCCACAATAACAACGTTGCGTCCTTCGACCGAGATGTCCAGATCCTTGATAATCTTGACAATGCCCGACGATTTCGTCGATTGGCCGTAACTGGATACCGCCATGAAGTCGATCTCCAGGGGAATCGTAATACGCTTGATCAGATCCGCCATGAACACAAACGCGCCTTTCAGTACGCAAATCACGAGCGGGTTTTTGTCCTGAAAATCACGGCTCAATTGCTCCCCGAGCTCGCGAACTTTCCCATCGATCTCGGACTCGCTGTGCAATATCTGCAAAATATCGTCAAGCAAAAAATTAGCGCCTCCCTGATCACTGCTTTATTTTATGAAAAAAGCAGCTTTGACATGCAACCAACGTTTGGTTTCCGGGGTAACGACCGCATGATCCGAACGGCGAACGCCCGGAATCCACAACACCCGCTGAGCGGAATCGGCCAGAAGCGGCAGATGATTTCGTCGACTGAGGGGAATTTTGTCATCGATGAAAATATCTTTTACTTTTTTACTGCCGTTTAAACCGAGGACGCGAATCCGGTCTCCTGGCATCCGGCTTCGCAAGTGAAGCGGAAATTCAAGCTGTTCCCCGTTGAATATCGCTTCGTCTCCAGTAACTTCCGCCGCGAACGAACCCGCTTCGTACCAAGTAAACGTAAACACGGCGTTCGCTTCCGGGATTACCCTGGTCCCAGCCTCTTCCCCTATAAGGAGATCGTAAGGCCCCGGTGTCGACTCCACCCGATGAAACCTCGCGATGCCGTACTCACACGACAACAACGTGCGCCCGTTAATCGGATACGTCACGTGGCCGCCGTCATTGCGGAGGATCGCTTCCCTGAACCGTTCGATCCCCTCGAACCCGTCATACCCGTCCGCACCCGTCTCCAACGCAAGACAATCTAATATTAGTTTAACCACTCTGCGTTGTAAAGCCGGGGGCAAGTCGGCAAATTGCCGTCGGGACAAGGAAAATCCGCGTTCGTCCGCTGTTACGAGCCGAGCGTATGCTTCCTCGGCGCGCTGCGCCATGTACTCTTCTTCTCCCCTCATCGTCTCCGCAAGGCGGTTGAGGGAAGAAGCAATCTGCGGATTGTACCGGGTAAGTTCAGGCAACAAATCGAGGCGGATGCGATTGCGGGTGTACTTGCGGCTCAAGTTGCTGCTGTCGACCCGGTACTCGATCCCTTGCTCCCGGCAGTAATCCAAAATTTCTGATTTGTATATACGAAGCAGAGGGCGAATCAGTTCCACTTTTTTTTCGGTGCGTTTCAGAGGGATTCCCGCCAGCCCTGCCGGGCCAGCTCCCTGGATCAGCCTCATCAGCACAGTCTCCGCCTGATCGTCCGCGTGGTGGGCGAGTGCGATGCGCGGAGCCCCATACTTAAAACAAGTTTGCCGCAGGAATTCGTAACGCTTTTCCCTGGCCGCCAACTGTGGATTTTGGCCGCTGGCCGCCGCATACCCCGGAACATCGCAACGGCCAATCTCGCACGGCAACTGCAGATCAGCCGTCCAGCGGGCCACGAACGCCTCTTCTGCGTCCGATTCCTCTCCGCGGAACCCGTGGTTCATATGGGCGACGATCAGCCGCCACTCCCATGCGGCCGACAAAATAAGAAGGATATGCAAAAGCGCCGCGGAATCGGGGCCCCCCGAAACCGCCACGACAATGCTATCCTTCCTGGAAAATAATCGATGATGTTCAATCAACCGTTCCACTCGACCCGCCAGGTCCATGACCCGCCAATTCCTTTCCTCGCTTACCAATAGTAAAAGATCGTCCAGACGAAGATGAGCAAAATCGCCGCAAAACTGAGCTTGAGCCAAGGAGTCCCCTTGCGCATCCGCCGCGCCTTCATGCGCAAACCTGCAGATCGCCATTCCTGCAACGCCTCGCTCGTTCCGCGGTACCGGCAACGCAAAGCTTTCTCAAGACACGGAGCGGCTTCCGCGAGCTCCGGTGTGTTTCTGACTTCTTCAATGAGGAAATCGACCGAGCGATTCTGCGGAATCATGCCCGCATATTGCGCCGCCGTCTGGGGCGGCTTGGCCAATTGCAAGCAAAACACAGCGAACGAAAACAAGTCGTACTGCTCGTCCGCCAATCGGGTGCCCGCGCACCAAAATCCCCGATCGTACACTTCAGTGAATTGCTTCACCGCATTGCCCTTAGCCGTTACCCCGCCGAAATCAACCAACTCGACTTCCCCGTAGCCGCCGACGATCACGTTCTCCATCTTCAAATCACCGAAAATATATCCTTGGCGATGAAGACCGTGCAGCTTCTGCAGCAGATTCAAGCCGATAACCCGCAGCCACTCTTTACCCGCCGTCTTGATGAAATCCGCAGGCGATTTGCCTTTGACATATTTCATCACATAATAAGGAATTTTCTGGCCGTCCTGCTCCAGATCGTCGGAATCGACAATATACCCGCGAAATGAAGGCGACTTGGCTGACAGCGATTTCAAGACGTTGACTTCCGATTGGTGATCGACCCATTCCCTGCCCGTCTTCAAAGCAAACAGCGAGGAACCGCGGCTCACTAAATACACCCTGCCGTTGGCTCCCTCGCCGATGAGTTTCTCTATCTTGTATTGTCTCCGGTACCATTTGCCGGAGATCAACGTACCGTTCGGTATGACGTAATCACACGACGTAGTCACTGAGCAACCCGCCTTCGTCCAAAGATCGGCGCCGATTCTGGCCTACCATGTGACGAATGCATGTCAAAATCGCCGGGCCGGTGGGTGTTGTTCCCTTCATGATTAATTTATAAAACAAATTCTCCACTTTTGCAAGCTCTGTCGTCCAATCGGCGTCCAGCTGCGCCTCCTCTCCATACGTTCCCCCTGGAAAATGAAACACGCAAATTTCGCTCTTGCCGTTGCGAGCTTGCAAGCTTAGCAGCAAGTCGCGGATCGCTTCTCGCACGGCGGGAAGCTTATCCTTCATGCTGGCGCTGCAATCGATGAGCAACGCGACGCGCAACGACGACGTTTCCCCAAGCTCGTCAATGACTTTCACCACTTGCGCCCGCTCTGTAGGCGGCAATTCTTCGATCTTGTCGTGGCCTAAGATCGTACGCAGTTCCTTGCCGACGATCTGCTGAATCGTGTTCACGACGGTTTTGCGGGTCATCATCTGCATCGTCTGCGCCAGCTGCCGGCTGGAGACGAATCGGCTCATCCCGCCGCCCGCTTCGGCGATCTGGCTAATCTCCGCATGTCCGCTGCCGCCCATGGGAGAATCATCGATGACCCCGATCACGTTGACAACAATTTCTTCGGCTTGCGCCTGGGCGGCTGCGACGACGGGGCTGAGTCCCACGTTCGAGCACCCGTCGGTAATCAATATAATTTGCTGCATAGCTTCTAACCTCCCACCGGAAACTATAACTCTTGCTATTCACAAGTTTATCCAGTTTCGAGGAGGTTAAACCGCCGTATACGACCAACGTTATTCCATCGGACAGACTCTAGCTTACCGTCTTCGGACGCTCAATCTGTGCCAATCCAGGCCAACTGAAGGTCGCCCACTCCGGCTGGTAGCGGGAAATCCGTCCCACGACAACGGTCATGTCGTCGACAATGTCTCCGTGGTGATGCCGTACGACCCGCTCCAGCAAGCAATCAGCGAATTCTTGCGGGTCTTCCGTCTCAATTTCCATCAGCACCCGCTTCATCCACAAATCTTTGTTGACCGTATGGCCCGGCGCATCGTAAATGCCGTCCGTCATCATTATCAACATATCGCCCGGCTTCAGCGACAAGCCGATCAATTCGACGTCGATTTCCTGCACGATGCCGATCGGCAAATTGCTG
Source organism: Paenibacillaceae bacterium (assembly GCA_020697475.1). Taxonomy (GTDB): domain Bacteria; phylum Bacillota; class Bacilli; order Paenibacillales; family NBRC-103111; genus JAJFMO01. Next base: position 5,144 of record JAJFMO010000113.1, read on the forward strand.
GCGGCGATCGGGATGATCTCCGTACCCCGCTTGACGAAGCTGGGCGTTGAGCCATTTTTCAAAAACGTCGTCTTCGCATTATACAAATCGATAAGCGCAACATCGACTGTCGCATATACCTCCTCCGGTGAGCGAAGCATGAGCACGGAGTTGACCGACTTGATCGCCAGCCGCTCGTCCATCCCGGAGCGCAACAGCTGCTGAAGAATGTTGAGCGCCGTACTGCTCTCCTCGCGAGCCCGCTCGCCATTGCCCATCCCGTCGCTCAGCGCCACAGCGAATTTGCCGTTGCCGAGCTCAACGGTGCTGAAGCTGTCGCCGGACAACAAATCGCCGCCCTTAGCAGCGCCGGCGATGCCCGTCTCGACCTCGTATTCCTTCGCCGAGCCGAAGTATACCGAGGAATACCCTTTGCCGCCGTCAAGAAACCGTTCATTTTTCACCGAAATATGCTCTCCCAGAATGTCTGACAGCAGTGGAGCGATAATCTTCCGGCACTCGTCAAAACCCTTCTTGTATTGGTGGATCATCTCGATCTCGACGTTGCCCTCGTCCAGGCTGATCACGTCGACGCTGTGAATGGACAGCCCCAGCTCTTCCAGAGCGCGGCGAATTTGCTCCTCCTGCAGCAGCAGTTCCTGGCCTTCCCGTTTGATCTCCTTGGCCAGATCCTCCATCACTTGCGACACGCCAGACAACTGGTCGGCAACCAATTGCCGGCTGTCGGCGATTTGCTTCTTCCAGTGCTGGTTGTTGCGATACAGCTGCATCTGGCGCTTCATCACGTCCAGCACCAGCTCAGGGCGAATGCACGCTTTGCGCCAATCCGCGGAGATCTCCCGATTCGTCATATTCTCGTTCTTCTCCACTGCGGTAACCATATCGGTCATATACTTGTAGGTTTGATAAAATTTACTGTCCCAACAGTGCTTCTTCTTCCAGCACGTCTCGCAAGCATGGCGCGAAGCCGCGTTCATGAAGTGCTCCGCTTCCTCCGCCTGCTTGTCCTGCACGACTTCTCCGGTCAGCTGCTTGAAGCTGTTGGCCAATTGCCGGAACACTTCGGAGAACTGCTCGACGCGGCTTGCGGTAATATCCCGGACACGTCTCGCATAATCATGTTGTGATTTAAGATTTTCTTGGGTTCCCGGCACATACTGGGCAATCAACTGAATGAACCCGCGCGGGGTGAAAAGGAAGATGACGATCGCCACAGCCGATTCCAAGGTGGAGCTCCATACTTCCGGCTGATTCCCGATATAGACCGACAAGATCGACGTCCCAAGCAGCATTCCGAGCGATACGGCCAGCTTGTTGCCCTCCCTCAACAGACCGGCCAGCATGCCGGCGAACGCCAGCAAGCTCATCTGATAGATCGCGTTCGGGTTGGCCAAGCTCAGAATTAAGCCGGTCACAACGCCGACCGAAGCGCCGAGCGGGGCGCCGCCGACCAGCGCAAACAGCAGGATCAAATATCGACTCAGCACGTGCTCCACCGTCACCGACTCGATCTGCCAGCCGACCGTGCCGGACATGACCGAAGCGAGCAAAATAATAAGGCAGATAATCTCTTCATTCTTCAGCGCGCTGTGTTTGCGGGTGACGGTGAACACCGGAATCGCTTGGATGAAAATGAGGCTCAAAATCAGACTCAGTACCGACTCGATGGATAGCAACATAAATGCGTACCATGTCAAGCCGGAGACGGCCAAGTAAGAGAACAGCTGTACCAGGAACGTCGACAAGCCCACAATGACCGGAACGTAGGACAGTTCCGCACGCTCATACTTCTCAAGCGCCTTCTGAACGAGCAGGAACACGAGCATCTCTGCGAGCATGTATCCAGTGTGGGAGGTGGGCGACAAGAAGCTGCCGGCAACCAGCGACAAGCCGATCCAAACGAGCAAATCTTTGCGAAGAAAGTAGATGACGGCGAAATAGGCGATGGCAAACGGGGATAACTGCTGCAAGATCATCGCTTTACCCAGAAGCACCCCCATCACGATCAAGACGAGCGACCACTTTCGAGCCAGCAACGATTGCAGCCGCTTGTTGTCGACGATTAGCTTGAGCAAATTTTGTTTCGTCCGATCCACCACTCCGCCCTGTAGTCTCCAAATACCCGTAACGTTCCATTTTTGCATAACTCCAAACACCACCTGTCAGGTTATCGTGGAATCTATTATAGGCGGTGTCTAGTATAAAGTTTGTCAAAATACAATAGAGATGCAAAAAAATTTTCCGACAAATCCCGCTCGGACGCGAAAAAGCGGCGAACCCTTGGCGGCTCTAAGGAGAGCGCACCGTGGACAAGCCGCCGCGTAGGACTGCCGGCACAAGATAAGACATCGCCGGTTGGCAGGATATAGGAAGTTTTCCCGTAAAATGATGTCGAACTCTCTTGCGCCGTCGGCCGGACGCACGATGGCGCCCACTCGGGATCGTTGGAAATCGGATCGGTTATGTCGTCGCGAGCAGAAATTCTTCTCCAGGCGGGAGAAATAGACCGTCGGTGCGGTCGGCAAAGTAGCGCCTGTTCAGTTCTGTCGAGGAGACGTGTCGGGCCTCCCGGAAACCGGCCTCGCGAGCAAGTCCCACCATCTCCTCCGGCTTGAAGAAGCTAATGAAGGGCGTGCCGCTTGCCCGCGCTCCTTTCTCCGCAGCCTCCACCTCGGGGCGCTTCTCGGGTAGCGCGAGCTGGAGCGGCAGCAAGAACGTCATAGCCAACGTAGAGCCCGGAGCGAGCTCCGCCACTTGGCGCAACGTCGCCATAATCGCTTCTTGGGTGAGATACTGGGTGACGCCTGCCGATGCGACTACGGCCGGTCGGCTCGCGTCAAAACCTGAAGCTTTCAGCTGCTCCCACCACGATCCACCCGCTTCAAAATCGACCGGCACGAGTCTAAGCCACTCGGGAATGCCAAGCCCCAGATCAGTCAATCGCTGCCTCTTCCATTTCTGCGTGAGCGGCTGATCGACCTCGAACACACTCATTCGGGAGGCGATTTCCGGCCGGCGCTGGGCGAACGTGTCCAGGCCGGCGCCGAGGATGACGTACTGCGTAACTCCGTCGCCTAGCTGTTCGGCGACCAAATCCTCGATAAAGCGGGCGCGGGCCACGATCGAGGCGCGGAATCCACTGGTGCTCTGCGGGTCCATGTCGGGGCGTTCGCGCCAGTTGTCTTCCGGAGCTGCCAGACGCAGACCGACTTCGTCCTCAAGCACATGCGGCGGCGAATCGATCTGGACGTGCAGCGCTCGCCACAACGCTACCCGCACCGCGGTGTGGTCCGGCGTGGTATGACTCGGCGCGGTATTTGGATTATTGTGCATTATGTTCTCTCCTCGTATAGTATGTTTAGAAGCTTAATTGAAGCGAATTTCCAGTTGATTTGAGATTAAAGACAGTGATGAAGAGAACCGATTACTCTGGGTG
>JAJFMO010000114.1 GCA_020697475.1 Paenibacillaceae bacterium
CCGGTATCCATGGCACGCGCGGAGGCTTGAATGCGAATGACCCGAGCTTGCTCCGAACGCTGATACGTCGGGACCACGATCAGGTCGGGCTCCATCGAGGCCAAGCACTCGAAATACTCCGGAAAGTATAAATCGAAGCATGTCGCAAAGGCGATCCGACACCCTTCCACGATCGTAAATCCCGGTTTGTGTCCTGGTTGTATACGCAGTGACTCGCGTTCAAACAGTGTAGGATGCGTCTTTACGTATTCCGATTGGATCATGCCTTCACGGTTATACAAGAGTGAAACGTTCTCCAAGCCTCGATCCGACTCGCGCACTGCATTGACGACGATATTCATTTTTTGCGTGCGCGCGATCTCGGGCAACTGCTCCATAAAGCTTCGCCCTTCCTCGCGGACACATCGGATCATCTCGCCATATTCGTTAATCCCCGGGCAATTCGCGTATTCCGGCAGCACCAGAAGATCCGTGCCCGCTGTGGCTTGCTTGGCTTCACTCAACATGAAATCCATCGTATCTCGCGTTTCCGCCCCACCCCTGAAGGGGTAGGGCGGTTGAATATAAGCAATTTTCATGGTTCCTCCTATTCGGCGACTGCTTTATTGCGCCTTCTTGGCGTTAATTGCCTGCTGGAACATCTCGGAACCGTCGTGCAAAGCGCTGTTGATATCCTTCTTGTCGATCAGCACTTCATTCCAAGCAGCACGCAAAGCTTTCAAGCCGTCGGCATCATAGACCGAGACAGAGGGCAGCGGGGCCGGATGGCCTTTGAAAATTCCTTCCACGTGCTTGGATTTCATCGTCGGGAAGTCGCCTCCGAACGCTTGCTGAACTCCCTTGCTCGTTAGCGCGCTGACTTGAGCGGTCTTGGAAATCGCCATGCCGACATCCTCGGATACCATCAAGGAAATGACTTTGAATGCGGCGTCCTTATGCTTGCTGGCCGTGTCCAGCATCAGCGTATTTGCCTCAATCGCGGGATAAACGTTCGGCTTATCCGAATAGGAAGGAAACTCAGCAATATCCCAATTGAAACCGTTCGTCGTTTCTTCCTTGATGTAATTCGGTATTTTATTATTGTTCGGAACCATGGCGGCGATTTTTTTGGCTTCGAACTCCGTGCTGTAGGCGCTGATATCCGCTTTGCTGTTAAATATGCCGGGAATATCCCAAACTTGCTTCATTTGGCCAAACAGCCTTTTCCAACCGTCGCTCTCGAATGCCGGTTTTTGCGCCTTCTGATCGTAGTACGGCAACGACAACTGGTATGCCATCTTATCGATCTGCTGCATTACAACACCTTTGTACTGTGTACCACCGTCCGAGCGCGTCAATTTGGTCGCCAGTTCAATCAATTGTTCCCATGTCAACCCATCCTTCGGATAAGTGACGCCAAATTTGTCAAAAATATCTTTGTTATAGTACAACGCCCAAGGACTGATGATTAGGGGAAGCCCGAAAATCTCGCCTTTGTCGCTGTAGCTTTTGATCCCGTTCATGACGCCGGGTTCGAATTGGTTAAGGTCAATATTCGATTTCTTGATGTATGGAGCCAAGTCGTCGATCGCTTTGTAATCGTCCTTGAAAGTCACCGCGTAGGATTGGGCAGCGTAAATAATATCCGGCGCCACGCCTTGCGCCAACAATTGATCAAATAACGGATTTTTGGCGTCGCCGATCAATACGTTCAAAGTAATATACGGATACTTTTGCTTGACCTTCTCCGCTATGATCGTATTGAGGAAGTCGTTATAATTGCCCAGCCAATGAGAATAAATGGTCAATTCCACCGGAGTCGTATCTTCTACCGGCTCTTTGGCAGGTTGTTGCGCTCCCGAATTTCCTGCGTTTCCCGAATTCCCCTCGCTGTTTGAAGCAGCGCCTCCGCAACCGTTCAACAACGAAGCCGCCAACAATGACATAAACAAGACCATAACGTATTTTTTTAGCAAGTGAACCGCTCCTTCTCCATCTTTATAAACCCGTGTGCATGATAACATTATAAGGAAATGGCTATTCGGCAAGTTGTTTATTTTTGAGATTGGTATGCTTTTTTTTGATATAATCAGGAAAAAAGGAAGCCGGGGGCGGGATTATGGGGGCAATACGCGAGCACTTGCAGCATGATCATATGTTTCCCTTTATTTTGAGGTATCAATTTCATGGGATTGCCGGCTTGAAATCCAAATTCCATTGGCATGATTGGTATGAGGTGTTGTTTGTTCATGAGGGGTGCGGAACTTTCTTCATTGATCCGTCATTCTACGAAATGAAGCAAGGGGATGTATTCCTGCTGCCCGGAGGCATAATCCATCAGACGATTCCCGATCGTCTCCAATCATATACCGTTAGCGTTATTCAATTTGATCCGGAATTGATCAACCCAAATTCTTACGGCGACCAATTTGGGTATCTTGAAGCTTTCCGTCAGCATAGCCCGACTAAGCTTAACCTTACAGAAACACAGCAAATCGGCATTAACGTGGTTCTTGAGCAGATGTTTCAGGAAATGAAAACCCGGGAACGCGGATACCGCCACTCCATCATACTGCTTTTTCAAAAAATATTGATTGATATTAATCGCATTGGCGGTGTACGGGAAGTACATCCCGCCGCTTCTCGAAGTGAAGCGTGGATGAAAGAGATTTTCGTCTACATCGAGAATCATCTGATGGAAGAGTTGTCGCTTACCCATCTGGCGGCTCAAGCGTTGGTCAGTCCAGCGCATTTCAGCCGGGTGTTCAAGCAGATGACCGGCCTTCATGTACCGGCCTATCTCCGCACGAAGCGACTGATGCTGGTCAAAGACCTGCTTTCGCAAACCGACATGCCGATCAACCGGATCGCCGAAAGATGCGGGTTCGCGAGCCCTTCCCATTTTCACAAAATATTCAAGGAACAGATGGGCTGCACCCCCGCGGCCTACCGCAAGAGCAACGAAGTGACCGGTTGAGGCGTTCGCCGACCTACAGCACTTGCACTGAAAGCAGACAACAAGCGGCAAGTATACTCTGGCGGGGGCGGATAGCGGGAGATCGAGTCGGGGGCTGGTTAACGGCCTTTTGGCCGCTAAGTGCTGCGTTTGATCGAGTCGGGAGCTAGTTAACGGCCTTTTCGCCGTTAAGTGCTGCGTTTGATCGAGTCGGGGGCTGGTTAACGGCCTTTTCGCCGTTAAGTGCTGCGTTTGATCGAGTCGGGGCTGGTTAACGGCCTTTTCGCCGCTAAGTGCTGCGTTTGATCGAGTCGGGGGCTGGTTAACAGCCTTTTGGCCGCTAAGTGCTGCGTTTGATCGAGTCGAGGGCTTGTTAACCGCTTTTTGGCCGTTAAGTTGCCCCCACTATACCAATAAACGCGCCAATTCGTCTTCCCTCAACTCACGAACTTCCCCGGGGCGCAACGACTCATCCAACTTCAGCGAACCCATCGACAAACGCTTCAAATAATCCACCCGCTTGCCGACGGCGATGAACATTCGTTTCACTTGATGGAACTTGCCCTCGACGATCGTCAGCAGCACCTCGGAATGTTCTTCACTACCGCCATCACTGCCACTTTCACCATCTCCGCTAATGTTTCCGCCAACGCCATCACTTCCACTTTCACCATCGCCGCCACTTTCACCATCCCCGCCACCCTGGCTCAAAATCTCCAACTCCGCCGGCAACGTTGTATACCCGTCGTCGAGCGTCACCCCGCGCTTGAACGCCTCGCCATCCGCCGCATCCACCCGCCCGAGCACTCGGGCGTAGTACGTCTTCGGCACATGCTTGCGCGGCGACAGCAGCCGGTGGGCGAGCGCCCCGTCGTTCGTCAGCAGCAGCAGCCCTTCCGTATCTTTATCAAGCCTTCCAACGGGAAACACGGAAAAATGCCGATACCCTTTATCCAGCAGATCGACGACCGTGCGCTCACGCGTGTCTTCGGTAGCCGAGACAACGCCAGGCGGCTTATTCATCATCAAATAAACATGCTCGCGATACAAGATCGGGGCACCGTCAACCTCCAGCTTATCCTGCTGGGGATTGACCTGCATCCCGCTGTCTTTGGCCACCGCACCGTTCACTAGGACAGCGCCGCGCCTAACAAGTTGCTTAATTTCGCTGCGGGTGCCAAGTCCGACATGCGCCAATATTTTATCCAACCGCTGGGTTGCCTTCATCGTAGCTCCAATCGCCTTGCCTTCCTTAAGATCATGGAGTGATCATCATGAAATACAGCCTTAAGCCCCCGTCGAACGGATGGGTATGCGCGAGGAAGCCGCCGGTCATCCATAGAAAATCGCTCGTTTCAAACTTGTATTTCTTGTAATTCAACAATGAGACACCCAAATCCGGCCGGGTGAACGAGCGGCTGTATACCCGCTGATTCGGCTCGTCCGTATACACAATGAGATCCTGGTCTTGATTTTTCATCAACTCGCGGTTTTTCCACTTTGGCAAATAGTACGTTCCGTCCGCCAGATTAATGAAGCAATGAATGTAGGAATCCGGGTTGCCGTCGAGCTTGACGGTCGTGAAGAAGATGTCCTTCTTATCCCAACGGTCCGGCACATTGAGACGCTGCAACGAGGCCATCTCGCCGGTTTGCATGTCGCCCGTCATCCAATCCACCGTCTGCTTGAACCATTCACCGCCGGTATCCCGCGCGACCGTGTACTTGTGCAGAATGACGACATTCTTATCCTCGATATAGCCGGCAAATTCCAGAAACTCATCCGAATCCGGTGAAAGCGCGAATCGCATGAGCGGACTGCCGTCCATCTTCGCTATCTGCACGCCTTTGGCGGTCAACAAGCTGTCATGGGTCCCGGTCAAAATGTTCTTATTCGAGCGATCGTACGTAAAGTTATAATAAATAATTTTGCTCGAGGCATCAAATCCCGGTTCGATATACCCGCTCTCTGCGAGAAATGGCTGGCTCTTCTTCTGCTCGGCGGCATCGATCAGCCAGACGGTCGGTTGGAGCGATTCCGAGTAATACATGATGACGTCCTTGACCGAAGAGGCAATATAGTTTCCGTTGGATCGCCCTTCGACAGGCGGAACGAATTCCATCAGCATCGCCCCGTCACTGACCTTGAATTCCGTAATCTTGTCGTGGTTGTCCTTGAACATCAAATACTTATTGTCCGAAGTGACCCAACCGGACACGATATACGAAGTTGACGTTTGGCTTGGGCTGATTCGCAGTACGTCCATAATCGGCGTCATCCTGTCGGTTGACCAATCGTAATCGACCACTGTATAAACCAGATCGTCGCCTTCGGTCTGGGTCGAGAGGATCAGCATATCGCTTTCGCCGGTGAAACCTAGCACCATGTTGCCCTTCTTGATCTGCTCCGGCCAGTTGCCGTAATTGTAAGAGGTCGGTACGACTTCATACTTGCCGCCGGCGGGGTCGGTGATGATCGCATCGACTTGAGTCCAGTGTTCGGAGCCGTTGATGTAGGAGCGTTGCACGAGATTGACCAGATGGGTCGTGTCTTTGCTGCGGAACTGCCCGATCTCCTGCACATTCGTGGAATTGAGCACCAATTGGAAGCCTTTGGTGAGCTTTGCTTTATTAATGGCCAATTTCGGAAACATGAATTCTTCAGTTCGCGGGTTTTTCTCGGTAAAAGTCCCGTACGGATCGAATACATCGCTGCTATCATACACTCTAAGCGGTACCCCGATCGTACCGTTTCCTTCGTCGGCGGATTTCTCCCCCCACACCCCGCTCGGCGCAGTAACCAGGAAAATATAAAAAAACAACCCGCTTAATAAAATAACGACGGCTGTATAGATCGTGTACATATTCTTCCAGGATTTACGCTTTTGTATGCGGTTTCCTTCCATCGGATTCAACAACTCCTTTGTGTGAAAGTCTTTACTTCCACACCCGAGTCAGGAAATCCTTTTTTTCGCCGATGAATTGTTTCTGGAAAAGTTATTCAGCTATCACCCGGTCGACCATAGCGGCCAGTTCCGTATCTAGGATTGAGATATTCAGGTCGTAGAAATCAAACGGCGACTGCCCAAGCTGCTCCAGCTTGCCCAAATATTGCCTCGCGTCGCCCAGCAGCTTCCCCAGATCGATCCCCCATACATCCGCGGGATAAGGGGAAAGCTTGGCGATCCCGCCCTGCAGCAGCTTGATCGCCCCCGAAACGTTGTCGTTGCGGTAATGGTACAGGCCGACGGCGATTTGCAGCAACCCTTGGCACAGCAGGCTGCGTCCCTCCTCCATCCACAGCTCCTCCATCACCTCATGGCATTCGAAATAATCCCTTGTCACGTTAAAATGGTGCAAAAATTGGACATATTTTTCATCATATCCTCTTGGAATGCCGTTCACGGCTGATCTGCCCCCTTGGTGCGAAACAAAGCTTCCCCGATTTCGTCGGACAGCTTCTTTAATTCCCACACGTCCTCTTTCTCCCACAGCTCGTTGAAGCGAAGCTGAAACTGCGCCGCTTCGCGCACTCGCCGGAAGAAGTACAGCTTCTGGATGTCGCCGAGCACGGTAGAGACAAGGTTCGATTTGTCCTCGAATTGCATTTGCGATTCGACGATTTCCTCGCGAATACTCGACATTTCGCGATCTAACCTATAGGCCGCTTCCGATGCCCGGCGCAATCTTTGGCTGATTTCCTCGGGCAATTTCTCGCGATATTTGTAATTGAGCGAATGCTCGATCGTCGCCCAGAAATTCATGGCCAGTGTGCGAATCTGAATCTCCGCCAGCACTTTCTTCATACCGAGCGACGTCTGTACCGGATATTCAACAATGATATGATAGCTGCGGTACCCGCTTTCTTTGTGATTGTTGATGTAGTCTTTCTCGTATACGACGCTCATATCTTCCCTGATTCGAATGAGCTGGCTCAACCGCTGAATGTCTTCTTCGAATTGGCACATGATGCGGATACCGGCGATATCTTCGATGCCGGTCTCCAACTGATCCGACGGAACGTTCAACAGCTTTGATTTCTCCATGATGCTGGAGATCCGCTTTACCCGTCCGGTGACGAATTCGATCGGGGAGTATTCCTCACGGCTCTTGAGCTCCACACGCAATGCTTTGAATTTGACCTTTAATTCTTCAACCGCCTGTTCATACGGCAATAAAAAAATGTTCCAGTCCCTTCCATCCATCTGCGTTCCATCCATGTCGATGTGCACACCTCCGCGTTCGACCCGCGTTCTCTTGTCTCTTCCTTACTGTGCCTCGCATCCGACGGCTTGCGAAATATGGGTAAACCCGTCCTTGCGCAGCAGTTCGCTTAAACCTTTGTTCAGTTTGCGATTGATGCCCGGGCCCTGATAGATGAGCGCCGTATAAATTTCGATCAGGCTTGCGCCGGCTTTGATTTTTTCATAGGCGTCGGCTGCGCTGGCCACCCCGCCGCAGCCGATGATCGGCAGCTTGCCGTCAGTTAAGCGGCTTATGCGGCGGATCGTCTCGGTCGCGCGCGCTTTAAGCGGTTTGCCGCTTAAGCCGCCGGTTTCCCCCGCGTGCGGCCCAGACAGCGCAGGCCGGTCGATCGTCGTATTCGTGGCGATGACACCGGCGATACCCGGATTGGCTGCGATCGCCGCGATCGTGTCCTCGAGATCGGCCTCCGACAAGTCGGGCGCGATCTTAACGAGCACCGGCTTGGCGGAGGCTGCGGTTGCCGCGTCTCGGGAGGCGATGCTCCGGAACTGCTGATCCATCTCGTCGGTCACCGCCGCAAGCAATCGCCGCAGTTCCTCTCCATGCTGTAAACTACGCAGCCCCGGTGTATTGGGCGAGCTGATATTGACGACGAAGAAGTCGCCGTAGGAATAAAGCCCGCGAATGCAGGCGCGATAGTCTTCCTCCGCCGTTTCGTTCGGCGTCGTCTTGTTTTTGCCGATGTTGATCGCGAGCGGAATCGGCTGGGCGCCGGCGCGCCGCAAATGTTCGGCCATCCCTTCGATGCCGATATTGTTGAAGCCCATTCGGTTGATCAATGCCTCATCGGCAGGGAGCCGGAACAGCCGCGGGCGCTCGTTGCCCGGCTGCGGCCGTGGCGTGATCGTCCCCGCCTCGATAAATCCGAAGCCGAGTGAGCAGAACGCCTCGACTGCCGCGGCGTTCTTATCCAGCCCGGCGGCCAACCCGATCGGATTCGGAAAATGAATGCCGAACAGATCCACTGCAAGCTCCCGCGTCGGGGCGACCCCGTACATCCCGCGCAGCAGCTGCTTGCCGCCCGGCGTCTTGCCAATAAATTTCATGCCGCCAATCACCAAGTGGTGAGCCGTCTCTGCCGACAATCGGAACAAGAGCGGCTTGGCGAACTTCTCGTAAACCATGCGTTCACCTCTGGAAGATGCTGACTACTCATACTGGATACGCGGGAAAATCATGGGATTATTATCGCCGCGCAACACAAGTGTATCTTTTCTTCCAACAAAAATAAAGAGGCGGGAGCATGCAAGTATGATGTGGCTTGCACCCAATCAATTATGTTAATATGATAATGGTATTCGCCAAGAGAAAGGTTGATGATCGTGCATAGACAAAAACCTTCGTATTTGCAGCGCAAGCGCAAAGA
>JAJFMO010000115.1 GCA_020697475.1 Paenibacillaceae bacterium
CTCTACAAACTTCTCGTTGTAATCCAATATTTCCGCCAGTTTGGACACGAAGCCACCTTCTCTCAACCAATTTTTTGGGCAAAAATCTCCCGCGCCGAGCATCTACCGGCTATCGCTGAAGCTGGACGGTATATTGAAAATAGTCTGGACGGAACACTGCCTCAAGAAATTCAATCGGCCGCTGTTCCGACGAATAAATTAGACGCTCGATGAACAAGAGGGCGGTGCCGGGCTCGACGCCGAGCAATTCGGCCTCCTCCTCGTTGGCGTTGACGGCGCTGACCGCCTGCTTGCCGCTGTTCAAGAAGATACCATACTCACTTTCGAGCAATTTATACGTTACCAACTTGGTCAAGTCGCGCTGTCCGAAAAATTCCCCGATATCTTCGGGGAACCACGAATGTTCAATGGCGATCGCCGTATCGTCTGCATAACGAAGCCGCCGCAGTTCCCACAAGGACGTTTCCAGCATCTTCTGCCTCACGTATTGAGGAGCTTGGGGCGCTTTCCCGTGCTTTAGCACTTTGCCGCCTGGGGTATACCCTGCAGCTGCGATCGTTTCGGAGAAGCCCAGCAGCTGGCCCGACCAATTTTCCACCGAATTGGTTTTGAGGAACGTCCCCTTTCCCCGCTCGCGGTGCAGTAACCCTTGATCCACCAGGTTTTGCAGCGCGCTGCGCACCGTAATCCGGCTGACGTTGAAGCGGTCCATCAATTCGCTCTCGGTCGGCATCTTGCCGTTCTCGTCGGCCAAGTCGCCGTTGAGCGCCTCGAAGCGGATAATTTCACGCAGCTGATAGTGCAGCGGGAGCGGACTGTTCAAGTCCAGCGTATTCTCGTTTTTTTGGGTGGGGCGGGCGTTCCGGGACATGGGCGGCTCCTTATGGCGCATTGTTATAACAATAGTAAGGGAATCGCCATGGGGAGTCAAGAAACGAAATCGGCACACCTCATCCTTATGGGGTGTGCCGTACGATTATGCCTTTAACTGTCGTTCATACTCCCAACAAATGGAGCACTTCCGTTAGTTCCTTGTCCGCCATGGAATTCAATCTCAGGTCATGCTCCCCGAAAGTCAGTGTGGCGGTGATTGGATTCGGCACAATAACGCACCTTAACCCGGCTGCCTTCGCCGCTTTCGCCCCATTCGGCGAATCTTCGAACGCCACGGCGTTTGCGGGTGATACACCTAACCCTGCAGTGGCCAGAAGGTAAAGCTCCGGGTGAGGTTTCACTTGAGCCACATCGTCGCCGGTACGTATACATTCGAAGTAACGTATCAGCCCATAATGCCGTAAAAATCTTTCCACCCAGCTCCGTTGTGAGCTGGAAGCCAGGCCGATTTTCATTCCCCGTTGTTGCGCCGCCTGCAAATACGACTCGACGCCGGGTCGAATCTGCCGATTCTTCATGATGACCGAATGTTTGGACGCCGCCAACTCCTTCAGAGCGATCCGATCGATCGGTTTGCCAACCAATTCCTCCAAATAATCGTAAGGGTCGAACAGATCGTGGCTTGTACCGACACATTGCCCCCACTTTTCCAACGGGAGATACACTCCATGATCCCGGTATATTTCAGCCAACGCGTCGTACCATGCACTTTCGGTGTCCACGATCAATCCGTCAAAATCAAACACAACCGCCTCAATCGCCACTCTGCATCTCCCTTTGTGGATAAATCATGACCTTGATGCTTTGTTCCTTGTTGGTTCTGGCCAATTCAACGGCTTCTTTAATGTCATGCAAGCCAAACCGATGAGTAACGACTTGACTGATTTTCTGGTCGGAGTTGCGCAAAGCCTGGATCGCCGCCGGATACGTGTTGGCATAGCGGAATACGCCGTACACGTCCAATTCTGCATCAATCAGCGCTGGAATATCAAGAGGAATGGCATCCGTCGTCGGCAAGCCGATCAGCACGATCCGCCCGCCTCTTTTCACCAGGTTGATTGTGTCGGAGATTGCCTTGGGATTGCCTGAAGTTTCTACTACGACATCCGCCATATACCCGTCGAACGCCTCTCTTATGCGGGCTTGCAAATCTCCATCCATAGGGTTAAGCGCGCCTGACGCCCCTATCTGCAAAGCCAGATTGCGCCGGAACTCCACCACATCACTGCCGTAAAGTTGTGTCACCCCGAACATCTTGGCCGCCGCCATCGCCAACAACCCGATCGGCCCCAATCCGGTTACCAGCACTTTATCTTTCGGACTAACCTTCGCCCGCTGCATGGCGTGGAATCCGACGGATAACGGTTCCAGCAGCGCCCCTTCCTCAAAGCTCATCCCATCGGGAAGCTTAAACAGGAAGTCGCTTCTTACCGCAACGTATTCCGCCCAGGCGCCATCCACCGGGGGAGTCGCCATAAACACAACATCCGGACATAAGTTATATCGCCCGGATTTGCAATATTCGCAGCGGCCGCAAGTGACACCAGGCTCCACGGCCACCCGGTCGCCGATCGCCACATTGGTGACGGAAGCACCGGTTTGAACAACAACTCCCGCAAGCTCATGACCCAGAATAATCGGGCTTTTCACCTCGTAACGGCCGATTCTTCCATGCTCATAATAATGCACGTCGGAGCCGCAAATCCCGATGCAATGCACTTGGATCAGCGCTTCGTCGGCCTTTGGCACCGGAACCGGCACTTGCTTCACTTCCATGGAAAACGGGCGATCCAACACCGCAGCCGACATCGTTGCTTTCATCGAATTACCTGCCTTGCCAATATCAATGCACCGGTCAATCCCGCATCCCCGCCCAAATCGGGAGGTACAATGTAGGAGTCCAGTCCCTCGCCCAAGTTCGGATGCTCAACGTATCCGTTCATCAATTCCTTGAACCGTTGACGAATTAGAGGAAACAGGTGGGCTTGCTGGCTGACCCCTCCGCCGATGATGATTCGGGGCGGCATCGTCACCAACACGAAATTCATGCACGCTTGGGCCAAATAGTCGGCCTGAATGACCCATGCCGGATGATCGGGGGGTAAGGAGACGCCCTTCACACCCCAGCGCCCTTCCAACGCCGGACCGGACGCCAACCCTTCAAGGCAATCGCCATGGTAAGGGCAACAACCCGCATACGCGTCGTCAGGGTGTCTTCTCACGAGAATATGCCCCATCTCCGCATGACTGAAGCCTTGGACAATGCGTCCGTCTAATACAAGCCCGCCGCCAATCCCAGTGCCTACGGTAATATACAGGCATCCCCGTCCATCGCGGCCCGCACCAAGCTCCGCTTCCCCCAAAGCCGCCACGTTGACGTCGAGGTCGAACCCAATCGGAACGTCCAGCCTCTTCCCCAATTCGCCGAGAATATTCGTATCTCGCCAATATGGCTTCGGTGTGGTGGTGATAAAGCCGTATTTGTCGCTCCCGGGAATCGCATTAATCGGGCCGAACGACCCGACTCCAAGCGCGTCAAGCGGTTTATCTGCAAAGTAGTTAAATACGCGCGAAAGCGTCTCTTCCGGCGATGTAGTCGGAAACGAGACTTTGTCGACAATTTCTCCCGCTTCTGTCCCTATCCCGCACACAAATTTTGTGCCACCGCCTTCGATAGCGCCCAGGTAGCCCATCCTCGGATTCCCCCCTGTACTTCCTTTATAATTGGATTTGAATTTTCAAGTGATCTTTGTTTTTTTCCTGTTCAAAAAAATCTACGCATTGCTCCAACGAAATCACTTTGGAAACCAGGTGGTCCACCCGAATTCTCCCTTCGCTCAGCCAGCGCAAGGATGGAATGAAGGTATAGTGCACCGCCATGGAGCCCAGGATTGTCCAGTCATTTTTGAACACCTCGAACGGCTTCAACTGGATCGTGGCATTCGCGTCAGCCACCCCAAACTGCAAATACTTGGAGGCGGGGCCCATGTATTGGAACGCTCTTTGAATGACGGAAGGGATGCCGGTTGCATCCACGACGACATCAAACCCGCGGCGTTTCTGCTCGTCGGTGAGTTGCTCATCCAATTCGCTGCTGAGGATCCCTCGGGTGGCGCCGTATTGCTCAGCCATTCGCAGCTTGCTTGATGAAACATCCACGACGTTAAGCTCGGATGCACCTGATATGGAGATTGCTTGCAATAATTGTTGCCCCATCGCTCCGGCACCGAACAGCATCACCCGGTTTCCCGTCTGGATCTGTACGCGATTCATCGCATAGACGACGCATGCCATGGGTTCGATGAACGCGCCTTGCTGGAAGCTCATCGTATCCGGCAATTTGACCAGCGTTTTGGCTGGAACCCGCACAAATTCCGCCATAGCCCCGTTCCTGGTTACCCCTGTCGCTGCGAAATTCATGCACTGGTTCGAACGGTGGGTCTGGCAGCATTCGCAATGTCCGCAGTAGATGTTGGGATCCGAGCTGACCCGATCGCCGACGGAATAATCCGTTACCCCAGGCCCGACCTCATGAATCGTTCCGGAAAATTCGTGTCCGGGAATAAGCGGGTAAGTCGATATGTAGGTTCCTTCATAAATATGGAGGTCTGTGCCGCAGATGCCGGTACGCTCCACCTTGATGGTTACCTCTCCGGCTTGCGGGCTCGGATACTCCACTTGTCGAATCCGAGCCTGAAAAGGTCGTTCAATAACTAACGCTTTCAATAATTTCACCTCATCTTGCCAAACCGACCGCTTACCCTCGTTTGTTGCGCATCGCCGGCTCTACCTTGATCTGACCGTCGCCTTGCTCGGCGAAGCGGCTGTACTCCTCCGTCTCCATGCCGTAGAGCGCAATCTTCCCCTGGTCGTCATAATGCACGCCCCAGCCAAACTTCTTCGGAAGCATCGATGCCCGCATGCACGGGTGGCTCTTCTGAAACAGCCCGTCGCGAATTTGAGCGGCACTTTCCCGCAGCTCTTCGGGAGGAATTTCTTTATGCCGGACGTGCACCTCGTAGATGAGATCCTCCAATGTCAGTTCATAAGGTCGCTCTGTCAGCAACTCATACTGGAGCGAGTGGATCGAAGGCTTCGTCCCCTCCTTCACTGACGGAACAACACTATGCTCCACCGGGCAATCCGGCGCCACGGTGACGAACGAGTTGACGATCGACTTCATTTCTACGCCTCCTTCTTCCGTTCATAAATGACAAATTCGTAATCGAACGGATTTTTCTCATCACGCGTCCCGTGGCGGCGAGAGACAACTTCCCACCGTGACAGATCGATTTCCGGGAAAAACGTGTCCCCCGCGAACTCCCGGTCAATCAACGTCGCATACAGCCTGTCGGCGAAGGGCAAGGTGAGATTGTAAATCTCCGCCCCGCCCAGCACGAACAGTTCATCGTTCCCGTACCGTTCGATTGCCTCCTCGACGCTGCGAGCAATGACACAGCCTTCCGGCGCATAGTTCACATTTTTCGTCAAAATGATATTGGTTCTCCCGGGAAGCGGCTTGCCGATCGACTCATACGTCTTGCGCCCCATCAGAATCGGATGCCCCATCGTCGTCGCTTTCAAATATGCCCAATCCGCGGGCAACCGCCACGGAATGTCGCCACCGGCCCCGATGACGCGGTTGCGCCCCATCGCCCACATTAAGGATACGGTCATGCCGCCCCCTCCTTCCTCTCATAACGCTTATCATGCCCGTCAGACCGCAATCGTCGCCTTGATCGTCGGGTGGCACTCATAGCCGACAAACTCGAAGTCCTCATACTTGTAGTCGAAAATGGTGTCCGGCTTACGCTTGATGTTGAGCTTCGGCAACGGATACGGCTCGCGCGTCAACTGCAGCTTTACTTGCTCCAGGTGATTCGAATAGATGTGCACGTCGCCGCCCGACCATACTAATTCCCCTGCCTCGAGGCCGCATTGCTGAGCGATCATGTGAGTGAGCAGTGCATAGCTGGCGATGTTGAACGGCAGGCCGAGAAATGTGTCGACGCTGCGCATGTTGAACAGACACGACAGCTTGCCGTCCGCCACGTAAAATTGAAATGCGTAATGGCATGGCGGCAACGCCATCCGATCGACCTCGGCCACGTTCCAGGCAATCACAAGATGCCGGCGCGAATCCGGGTTGCGCCGAATCGATTCGACGACTCGGGCGATCTGGTCGATGTGACCGCCTTCCGGAGTCGGCCAAGCGCGCCATTGCGAGCCGTATACCGGTCCCAGCTCGCCCTTTTCATCCGCCCACTCGTTCCAAATCCGTACGTTATTTTCCTGCAAGTAGCGAATGTTCGTCTCGCCGCTCACAAACCACAACAGTTCGTGGACGATGGACGGGAGGTGCATCTTTTTCGTCGTTAAGAGCGGAAACCCTTGTGTCAGGTCAAAATGAAGCATACGGCCGAAGACGGAGAGCGTCCCCGTGCCTGTACGATCCCCTTTCTCCACCCCATGATCCAAAATATCCTGCAACAAGTTTAAATAGCTTCTCATCCTGCATCCCCCGGGAATCCTCTCGGATCTTCTTGGAACGGAGTCACGTCGGAAGTCCGAATGTACCAATCGAGCATGCGCGACTCTAAGTTCGATCGCACCTCTGCGTATCGTGAGTCCCCGTAGACGTTGTTCAGTTCTTGCGGGTCGGCCTGCAAATCGTACAGCTCGCTTACCCCGTCTACACGACGCACCAGCTTGTGCGTCAGTGTGCGGATCATCGTCGCCCGGCAAACGCTGAGCGGCTGCTCCTGTTGCTGAAGGCCTTTGGGCCAGTACACATGGTTGGTGTTGCGGGTATTGGTCGACTCGCGCAACGAACTGCCTTCGAAGCAATGCGGCTCGCGCACGTCGTAGCCTCCTTCGGCGAACACCGCCCGTTCTGCATCTCCCGGCGCGCCGTGCAGCTGTTGTGTCAGCGAGCGCGCGAAATGAGAATGCTCGGCTTTCAATCCGGCGAGATCGAGCACCGTGGCCATGATGTCGAACAGCTCCACCTGTTCGGGCACAACGTGACCGGCTGAGTTGCCCGGCGTGCGGATGATCAGCGGCACATGGGTCAACGTATCGTCAAGACCGCTCGGCCATTTCTCCACCAAGCCGTAATCGCCTGCCCAGTCACCGTGATCGGCCGCAAAAATGACGGTCGTATTGTCCGCCAGACCTGTCTGCTCCAACGTCTCCAGCAATTGCCCCAGCATCCAGTCGGAATAGCTGATCGCGCCCAGGTAGACCGCCTGGATTTGGCGCATCAGCCGCTCCGGCTCTTCGTCCAGATGCCTATACTCGCGGATCAGCCGGTA
This sequence comes from Paenibacillaceae bacterium, assembly GCA_020697475.1. Classification (GTDB taxonomy): domain Bacteria; phylum Bacillota; class Bacilli; order Paenibacillales; family NBRC-103111; genus JAJFMO01. The sequence continues at coordinate 7,209 of JAJFMO010000115.1, forward strand.
GAAGTCCGGCTTGTTGTTAAGCCCGTGCGGCCGTAGCGGCGGCAGCTTGTCCGGATCGTACATGCTGTGGAACGGCTCCGGCGCATGATACGGCGGATGCGGGACGGACAGCGGCAAATAAAGCATGAACGGCGGGTCATCTTCGCGCCGCGACTGAAGGAAGTCAATGCCCCGCTGAACCTTCGGCATGTCGCCGGTTCGATGCAGATCGTTGCCGGTTGAGTTGCGCAAGAAAGAATAGAGCGGCGGTTCCGGCTTGTCCTCGGCATTTCGTTCCCCGCGGCCATGGCCATCTCCGCGACCCGCTCGCGTCGGGCCGCCCGCTTGCGCCCCGGCCTTTGCCGACACGTTATATTGATCCACCGCGATCGGGAAGTATTCCGGCGAGTACAGGTCGTTCTTTCCGTGCCACTCGATATGGTAGCCCGCTTCCTTCAAATAACGGAACATACTCGGCTCATGCGGCCGCAGCAAGTGCCACAACGTGCGATGCCCGCTCACATGCGGATACCAGCCTGTCATCAAGCTCGCCCTCGACGGCGTGCAGACCGTATGCTGTACATGGCATTGCTCGAAACGTACGCCTTGCCCTGCCAGTCGATCGATGTTCGGAGTCTGTACGACGGGATGGCCATAGCAAGCAAGACTTTCCGCCCGCATTTCATCAGCAAAGAAGAACACGAAATTCATTTTTTTGTCCGACAATCCGCTTCTCTCCCATTCCTAGGGTTTTGTCCATCAAGATATCTACCCTAATACTATACCGCTTTTTTTATTGCTTTGTAACTGGTTCTGTGTCAAGATATCGTTAAATGAGACATGCCAAGGAACAGGTGGAGTATCTATATGTTTGAACGTTCGTTTCGGCTGTTAACCGAACTGTCTTCGCGCAAGTGGGTGTCGAAGCTGGCGGGCAGGTTCGCCAAGTCCAGGTTAAGTCGAAGGTTTATTCCGCGATTTGTGAAAACCTATGGGATTGACTGGCAGGAAGCGGAGAAGCCGTTGAATGAATATGAAACTTTGAATGAATTTTTTACAAGGAAGTTGAAGCGGGGGGGACGGCCGGTTCATGCCGACACCAACGCCGTTGTGAGCCCCGTGGACGGGCTGATCACCGGAATGGGCAACATCGAATCCGGGCGAATGCTGAATATTAAAGGTCAGGATTACACAGTCGAAGCGCTGTTGAACGGGTCCCCGCGGACCGTCAATTATTTGAACGGATTTTATTATGTACTGTACTTGAGTCCGAAAGATTATCATCGCATTCATTCGCCGGTGTCGGGCAAAATCATCGAGAAAGAGTACATCCCCGGCAGAGTATACCCTGTCAACGATTTTGGTTTGCGTCAT
>JAJFMO010000116.1 GCA_020697475.1 Paenibacillaceae bacterium
ATTGAAAAACTGCTTAGACGTTTAATTGGAACCAGAAGTGTCCATGTACCGGTATTCCCATACACAATCGGCATAGTGGGATCGATCTCTTCTTCGTGCAGCCCCAAACATTCTGCTAGCCTTGCAATAGAACCTTGAAACGGAATAAATCGGGGCCGATCTTGCTTCATGGTCACAAACAATTCGCCGTTGCTTGTACCAAAAGAAATAGGTAATATTCCGACATTCGTCTCAATACATATCTTGTTCTTCTCATGTGCAATCATTCCCAGCAACTTCAGGCAATACATTGACCCTACGGTGGCATGACCGCACAAATTGATTTCATGGCCTGGAGTAAAATATTTAAGCCTAAAATCTGCTTTCTTGGATTGTAAAACAAAGACGGTTTCGTTAAATCCGACACACTTGGCGATCGATTGCATGGATTCCTCACTCAAGTCATCCGCATGCAACACGATGCCGGCAGGGTTTCCTTTGTTAACTTTTGATGAAAATGCATCGTAGTGCAGGACTCTTCTATTACCCATTCATCTGCCCCCAACCTTAAACCTTCTCTACTCCGGGCTTGCCATTCTCCACAACAAAGCTTGCGCGAGTCTTAATCGGAGAACCTTTCCGAGTCACAAAAGAAAGAACACGGTAACTTGATTTATATTGATCCGGAGTCAATTCGCACACAATGTATCCCCGTTGAGCATTATGAAACTTAAGCACATCGGGATTTCGTGCCATTTCATCGCGGTCTCCTGCAGACATATCCGTGCCGTTGCCGCCGGAGGTAATACTTGTGCCTGCAAACTCAACGCCCCAGATTCTTGACTTGGCATCATCGAAATCTTCGTAGAGAAGATTCAACCAATTGTTATGACTGTCCCCCGTGATGACAATGACGTTGGAAATATCGTTATCCAGAATTTGATCCCTCAGACGATCTCGAGTTGCTAAATAGCCGCTCCAGTTGCCTGTCGTTATTCCTTCTTTGCGTTTGATGGTTGCCATCAACACCTGATTAGCGAGAATGTTCCATCTAACCTAGGAGGCGGCCAGCCCGTCAAGCAGCCACTTCTCCTGTGCGTCTCCGAACATCGAGTATTTATATAATTCGTCGCAGTTCGCCGTCGTTTCTGCTTGGCACGGGAACCCCGCGCGATATTGTCTCGTATCCAGAACGCTGAATTCGGCCAAATCCCCAAACTTGAGGCGACGATAAAGCAGCATATCCGGACCGCTCGGGAGCGCTGTCTTTCTTAACGGCATGTGCTCGTAATAAGCCTGGAAAGCTGCTGTTCTCCATTGCATAAGACTGGGGTGCTTCGGATTGTTTGGGAATCCTGCTCCGCCCCAGTTGTTTCTGACCTCATGATCATCGAAAGTAACAATCCAGGGAAATGCCGCGTGCGCAGCCTGGAGCGACGGATCGGCTTTGTATTGGGAATAGCGCAGCCGGTAATCCGCGAGGGTCGTGACCGCTCGATTCGGATTATGCTCCCGGCCTTTGACGACATCCTTCGGAGTTCCGCCTTCGTAAATGTAGTCGCCGAGAAACACTACGAGATCGATATTTTCCTTGATCATGTGATCATAGGCGGTATAATAGCCGTTGCCATAAGCTTGGCAGGAAGCAAAAGCAAAGTTGAAACGATCCAGCTTCGCGCCAAAAGCCGGAGCTGTCTTCGTTCTTCCGACCGGACTGACGTCAGAGCCTGCCGTAAACCTATAGTAGTACGTCGTAGCCGGTTCCAAGCCGTCAACTTCTACATGGACGGAGTGCGCCAGTTCGGGAATGGCGGTTTCGGTGCCGCTCTTGACGATTTTTTGGAATTTGTCATCCTTGGCCATTTCCCATTTGACCGTTGCCGGTTGAATCGGCATTCCTCCGTTGGCGACCCGTATGTTTGGGACGAGTCGAGTCCATAAAACGATCCCATCCGGCAGCGGGTCTCCGGAAGCTACGCCCAATTTAAAGGGGTAAGCAGCAGATACGGGCATTTGGGTCGCTTGGGGTGATTGCTCTGACATGGCCGGTTCGGCCGCTTCAGGGGATGAACTGGGGTTAGCCGCAGTCTCTTCCTCCGTAACGTTCCCTGACTTACCGATGAACGGGATGGAGCATCCGGCGATCATTCCGGCTCCGGCCATGATTCCGGCAGCTAATCCGGCCCGAAGGAAAGTACGGCGGTCCATCTTTTTCCCCTCGGATGGCGCGGAATCCTTCGAATTTTGGGGTACATGTGGTTTCGACATTTTTTTCATTCCTTATCCTACTTGTTTACATTCCGTTATTTCGAAAAGATGAACCAATTTGGCACATCATCCTGTTCCACATTCCGTTATTAGCTGATTTTGCCACGATTTTACCCAATATTTCAAGAATAACGGAACCTCAGACCGCGAAAACACTAAACTCGAAACGGTTGCCGAGATTCATGTTGGGAATGCGCAATGGGGGGAGTCGATGAAAAAAACTGCAAAAGTGCAGGGATTTCCTAAACTTTTCGGGTTAATCAAGGAAATGCCTGCATAAGTGCAGTTTTTTTGAGTACTTATGGGACGATCGGCGGCGATTCCGCAAAAATTACTGTACAATTGCAGGAATTTGCTTCCGAAAGCAATAAATTGAAGCAAAAAACTGCAGATATGCAGCTTTTGACCGGGCGCGAGTTATCCACGCCCGGGGGTGCCGCTTGTCCTGCGCTGGAATCGGCGCAGCAGCTTCTGCAACGGGCGCGGGAACGCGGCCGCTTCTTCGGCGCGGATGACGCGCATGGCCAGCAGCAGGAAGTAGACAGCGAGCGTGGCGCAACCGCTGATCGCGGCATTGAGGGCGGCGCCGATGCGTACGCCAAGGAGCCCGTTGTAGGCGTGAAGCAGCCACTCCACGCCTACGCCGGCGGCGGTGGCGACCAGCGCGGTCACCGCCAGCATCCCCCACCGGCTACCCAGCACGGTGAAGTTGACTTTGCGGCGCAGGGCGGATAAGTTGCACTGCGTCATAACGATGAAGCACAGCGCCGTTGAGGCGATAATGCCGTAAATGCCGAACCAGGGTGCAAGCAGGAAGCTGCCCGCGAGCTTGACGGCGATGCCGATCGCCACGAAGAGAACGAGCTTCTTCATATCTCCCAGTCCCATCAGGATGGCCCCGCTCGTCTGCATAACAATTTGGAACATCGCGCTCAGTGTGAGCACGACAATAATCGCCGTCCCCGCATCGTTGCCGAACATGAAAATATTGATCGATCGCGCAGCGGCGCAGATCGCCAGCACCATCGGCAGCCCAGTTAGCACAGATAGCAGCAGAGCGTTGGACGTCTGGCGGCGCAGCTCGGACTCGTCCTTACGGGCGTAGGCGGCAGAGATGACTGGCACGACGGACTGGCTGAGCGCGATCGCAAGGATGATTGGGATTCCTGCCAGCGATTGCGCCCTTCCCCCGAGCAGACCGAGAGTTTCCACTGCTTGCTCGTGGCCTATCTGCCCTTCCAGCAGCGGGATAACGATCGAAGAGTCGATGAAGTAAATAAGAGGCACTGTCATAGAGAAGATGACGATCGGGATCGAGATACGGAAAATCATGCCGTAGATGTGTCGGAGTGTGAGCGAACTAACACCCGCACCTGGCGCCGCGTTGAGTGCCCGCCGTTCAGCCGCATCCGCCCGCCGCATCCGCACTGCGGCGTAGAGCATGACGGCAACCGCCCCAACGCTGCCCATCACGCCGCCGAACGACGCTCCGGCGATCGCCCACTCGGCGGCATAGCCCATCTCAAGCAGCGCATAGGCCAACCCGATCGCTGCCACCAACCGCAAAATTTGTTCCACAATTTGCGACAACCCGTTGGGCAGCATGTGCTGCCGCCCCTGAAAATATCCCCGCATGATCGCGATCAGCGGGAACAATAACAGTGCCGGTGCAATCGCGCGGATCGCCAGCGTCGACGTCGGGTCATGTGCGACCCGTACCGCATAGAACGGAGCCGCGGCATACAAGAGCCCCGTCATCACCACACCGGCGACGAGCGCAAACCAAACAGCGGCGCGATAAATTCGCGCCGCTTCGGCTGCCCGCCCGAGCGCCGTCCGCTCGGAAATCAGCTTGCTGAGCGCGCTCGGGATCCCCGCCGTCGCCACCACAAGCAATATCGAATACACATTGAACGCAATCGTATACGAACCCATCCCGGAATCGCCCAACAAATAGACAAGCGGGATGCGTTGCACGGCGCCCAGCACCCGGGCGATCAGCGCCGCCAGAGCGAGAATCACCGTGCCTTTGATAAGAGAATCTTTGGTCAACGAATCCTACTCCTTACGTATAATGCAGCGACCGCTTTCCCCCTACTTACCGGGAATCGGCTCCAGCGCAGCCGTCTTGCCGAACACCGGAAGCGCCCCTTGAGGTTGGCCCGCCCATCTAGTCGCATTGGCAATGACACGCAGCACGTTGTCGTTATGATACGTCGGATACGTCTCGTGCCCCGGACGGAAATAGAAAATTTTGCCCCGCCCGCGATGATACGTGCACCCGCTGCGGAACACTTCCCCGCCAGTAAACCAGCTGATGAAGACGAGCTCGTCCGGCGCCGGAATATCGAAGCGCTCCCCGTACATTTCCTCATGCTCCAGCTCGAAATACGCTCCTATGCCTTCAGCGATCGGATGCGCCGGATCGACAACCCAAATCCGCTCCTTATCGCCTTGCTCGCGCCACTTCAGATTGCAGGTCGTGCCCATAAGTTTTTTGAAAATTTTCGAAAAATGCCCCGAATGCAGCACGATCAGACCCATCCCTGCCAACACCCGTTGATGCACACGGTCGACAATGGCGTCTTCTACGCGAGCATGTCCCTTGTGACCCCACCAGATCAACACGTCGGTATTTTCCAGCACCTCGTCGGTCAGCCCATGCTCCGGCTCGGCGAGCGTAGCGGTACGCGTCTCGAACTCCCCGTAGTTGCGAATGCCGTCGGCAATCGCAGTATGTATGCCTTTCGGATAAATCGCGGCAATCGACTCTTTCTCCACCTCATGAAGATACTCGTTCCACACCGTAACGCGAATAGCCACTTGCCCCAGCTCCTTTTTATCAATAGACTCGTTCATCTTTCCCATAATACCATAATTTCTTAAGTCCGGCTTAGCGCATTTTCCGTCGGAATGACGACCTGGCTGCCCAACCCACAAACTTCAGCGATTTTTTAAAAATGTTCCAGCCCGAGTGCACGGAGAAGCCCGCGACTCGCTCTCGCTCGACAATCGGCACTTCGACGATGCGCAGTCGCCGCCGCTTCGCCCGCACGATCAGCAGCCCGCCATACGCGAAGTCGCCCTCCATGAGCGCGACCAAGTCCTTGCGCATCGCCTTGCATCCCGTCGTCGCATCCTGGATGCCGCTGGCCAAGGCGATGATGCGCTCGCCCAGGCGGGGCAGACGCGGACGTATGCCGACGACCAGGTCGGCTTCACCGCGGACGATCGGGGCGACCATCTGCGGCAAATCGTCCGGCGAATGCTGGCCGTCCGCATCCATCGTGACTACGCAATCGCAACTGGCCGCCTGGATGCCCGTCATCAGAGCGGCGATCGGGCCGCGATTCGTCTCGTGGCGAACCAGCCGCACCCCCGCCTCGCTGTATTGCCGCACCACGCTTGCCGTATCGTCCGTGCTGCAATCGTCGACGACGATCAATTCAACCGAAGCGGCCCATGAACGAATCGCAGCTAACGTTTGATCCAGCACGTCCGGGAGCGATTGCGCCTCGTTGAAAGCGGGAATGACTATCGTGAACGACGAGCTGTTCGAAATGCCCGCTTCTCCTACCGCTTTGTCCGCGGTTTTTTCTGTTTCGACAGCCACCTTGCCTCACCCCTTGCACCTCAAGCGACTCACCTTGTTTGATGGACTCGTCCATTTAACCCGTTCCCTCATCATACCATAAATCCCCATCATCGTTGACAATGGTGGGGAAGACGATCAACGATTTTGCATGCATTGGCTCGTTATGATATCCTGTAACAAATGGATCTACCGGATGTGAAGCACACACCGCTAACCTCTTGGAAAAGGAGCGATGCGGTTTTTTTGTGCCCGAATTCGATTGTCTTAGAGTAGATAAAGGAAGGTGAAGCGATAATTGAGAGTGGATCATGACCGGTTATTCAAGCAATTATTGTGTACCTTTTTCCGGGAGTTCGTCACCCTGTTTTTATATCGAAAATCAATCCTATGTAGAGACAAATTTTCCGGAGCGAATGTTTCTGTATGCCTGTCGACTTTACGAAAAATATCGCCGACGCATTCTGCCGATTGCTCTATTTAGCTATGACACCATAAGGGAGGAGCCGGATCATTTTGGCTGGGAATTTCCGTTTCTGGAGGTAATGAAGTTTTGTTATTGCACACTTGAGCTCCGCAAGAAAAACTGGCGCGATTTTATTGAAATGACGAATCCGGTTGCCGCTGCGCTCTTGAGCAAGATGGGGTATAATAGGGACGAAAGAGTCAAGGTGCGACTGGAATTTTTGCGCATGCTCGTCAGACTGGAACTGGACCCGGCCCGAACGCAGCTGCTGGCAGTGTTTTTCGAAACTTACTTGAAATTAAATCCACAGGAAGAGCAGTTGTTGCTGACGGAGATGAGACAAATACCGGAGGAGGCACATGTGATGGAACTCATGACTTCGTGGGAAAAGAAGGGTATGATGAAAGGTAAGAAGGAAGGTAAAAAAGAAGGCAGAAACGAAGGAAAAAAAGAAGTTGCCCGGAATATGCTGAAAATGAACATGGACATGGAAACTATTATGAAAGCTACCGGGCTTAGCCAACGCGAAGTGGAGCTTTTGAAATCGTCGGAATGATCGAACATTCGCCTTATTGATTTGTGGAGATGCTCTTCAACGCATCGATATAGTTGGAAATCGCGTGATTGTCCGAGGCCGAGCCTTTGCGAAAGCGAAGCGGGTACCCGGTCTGCACGTGCATATAGTAATAGACGCAGCCATTGATCGGAGATTTGAATATACGTGGAGGCACCAACGGAACCAAATCGAAGATGTTGTAAACACGCCAAGAGACGCCGGGGCGACGGTTGAAGACGGAGGCGAAAGTCGGATCGCCTACTCGGGGAGAGCCGAAAGTGTAGGTCTCCGGCGACTGAATCCGCGAATACACGGCCTTATCGGCGGCGCATAGTGTGGCGAGCGCGCCTCCCAAGCTATGTCCGGTAATCGCCAGCTTCTTGGCCGGAGACAGACTTTTCAAGATGGCCAATATTTGTTTGCGGGCTGAGCTGTAAATGCGGGTAAATCCGCAATGGGTTTGACCGGCCAACGGTGCAAACTTGTAATCGATTTGGCGCGCCACCGCATCGGACACCCAATCCGCTTTCGAATCGGTTCCCCGGAAGGCGATCACAATGCGGTCGGCGGATTCTGCAACATAGCCGAATCGCTCCTTGGCGCCGCCGAAAGCCTTTGCAGTAAAGCAAGCAACAAGCCGATACCCGTCCGGCAGATCAGGGTCACTGCCGTCCAACAAGCCGTACGTTTGCGAACAGAAAGTTGCCAAAAGAATGGCCAAAGGCAGATCTATTGTATTCATGACAAGCGCTTCCTCTCATATAGGACGCGCGCGGCGGAAGCTTTAGCTTTTCTGTGCGCATCCCCACTGTATTCCTACAATGTATGAGCCCAAACCGCCTGTTGCCATGGTCGAATGTCCCGCTTGATATATCTTTCCTGCTTACAAGTATTTCGTCAATAAATCAGCCATTCCCATAAAATAACCCCACAAAAAATAGGTAAGAAAACCGGAGAAAAAACCATCCCCCGGTCCTTTATTTTGAGCTTAACTATACGTTTGTGCATTCGGAAGGGGCGACTTCTGCACTATCTCATCCCAAAATGGCGAAGATGCGAAAATAGGCTAGTCCACGGTGCGAGGCGCGGGGTGGCGAAACAAATACTTTGGTCCCATTCGTGGAGGAGTGGTGCGGGATGTGGTGACGGGAACGCTAACGGTTGGAAATAAGGCCTATTTGCCTTTCATTAACTCCCTTTCAACTTTAACGGTTGCCAAATGTGCTTAATCACCCATTCTGAGTCCAAAATCGTCGAAAACGGGAAAATAGCATCCGATTCCAATCGTTAGAGCCAGGAACGGTTGATATCCAACCGATTAGCCTTATCTGCAACCGCTACAACTCAAAGCAAAGGCGGAAATGCGGGGAAATGCGCCTATAAACACCTATAAACCCGACCGGTCCCCATTCGCCGCCATCCGCCAAACAAATCCGTGTGAAATATCATGCCTCACAGCTCAAATCATTTTCAAATACAGCAGCTTGCCTTCACCCGGGTAATAATAATCCGGAAGCAGACACATGAACTGGAAGCCGTTGCGTTCGAACAGCTTCCTGGCGCTCGCATATTCCGGCAAATCGCAGGTGAATGTCTCAACATATCGGCCGCCCTGCTCGGCAACGAATTCAAACATATGCTTGATCAGCCGCCACCCGAAGCCGCGATGCCTATGCTTCCGATGGACGCCGAAAT
>JAJFMO010000117.1 GCA_020697475.1 Paenibacillaceae bacterium
ATTTTCGCGTGGTGGATTTGTTTATTCCTGCGGACGGGGAGCTCTATTTAAGAGAAAAGCAGTTCATCGAACAAAGCGGCAAAGAAATTGTTTACAATTGCCCGTTGATGATTGGGGAAGGGCTGAACCCCCATTCTCCTGCCCCAGGCGTTCGGAAGCATACTATTGGTGAGGCGAAGAAGTATGCGGAACGGGCATTGGGGATCGGAGCCCGGAAAATGGTTGTCGCCAGCGGCCCCAATCCGGGTTCCGAGTCGGATAAGCAGGAACAAACCGTCTATTTTACCGAGTACTTGGTTGAACTGTGTCAATACGTGGCGCCGAACATGGACATATTGATCGAACCGTTCGACAGCTCCATCGGCAAAAACTTATTGATCGGTTCCAGTGCCGAAACGGCGAAAATCGTCAGACAATTGCAGCAACGAGGATGCAAGAACATCGGTATTCTCGTGGATATGGGCCATCTGCCGCTGATGGGTGAATCGTTCGCAGACGCTTTGGCTGTTTGCGCCCCTTATGCGAAGCATATTCATTTGGGCAATTGTGTCCGGTCGAATCCGCAAAATCCGTATTACGGAGATATGCACCCGCCATGGGGGTGCGCAGATGGAGAGCATGATATCCCGCATATCGTTGACTTTCTTCGTTGCTTGTTTCTCTCCGGTTATTTGGGAAGCGGAGGCGCCGAACTCCCGACGGTAACGATGGAGATGCGTCAATACGACGGCCTCACGGCAGCAATGAGTATCGATCTGTTTCTGGCAAAGTTCCGGCAAGCCTGGGGCTTGCTGGGTCGGGAAAATGGGTCGCTGATGAGAGCGGAAGGGGTGGGCAACCCGTGAAGTGGATGATCCGCAGCGACATGGAAGGGGTAACCGGGGTAGTGGACATGAACCAGGTCATCCCCGGAGCAAGCGAGTATTCGATCGGGCAAGCCATGTATATGCACGATTTGCTTGCCGTGACGGACGGCTTGCTGCAAAATGCAGACGACGAGGTATGGATTTACGATATTCATTTTTATGGGCGCAACACGATTCTTGGCCGACTTGATCCGCGCATCAAGGTGATCTGCGGGAAGCCCCATTATACTCCGCAAAACAACGGATTCCTTGACAAATCGTTCGCCGGGGTGATCCTTCTCGGACTGCATGCCAACGCTCAACAACCGGACGCGTTGTTGGCGCATAATTATGAACACGATATTCGGCTGATGTCGGTAAACGGGCTGATCGTCGGCGAAATCGGGCTGGAGGCGTTTATTGCCGGAGAAGCCGGTGTTCCCCTGGTGATGGTGACCGGGGATTCGGAAGGAGCCCGGGAAGCGCGGGAATTGATTCCGAACGTCAGCACTGTGGTGGTCAAGGAATCACTCGGCTATTCATCTGCCGTCTGTTATCCACCGACTTTAACCGGTAAGTGGTTAAAGGAAGGCGCCGCACGATGCGCTGATCATGTCCGCGATCTCTCGCCTTTTGTTATGAGTGCCCCCGTTATGCTTAAATTATCTTTTCGTGCCGGACAATTGCTCGAAAGATTGCAAAAAGAGATGCACAATTATCAAACGGGTACGGATACCTTCGAGATTCGTGGTGATTCAGTTACTGCTGCATGGGAGATATACTTACGTTCAAAAGCTTGAGAGTTCAACAGATAAATAATGCGGTAACAAAGAAAAGGCGTATACCTTGCCTTCAATCTTCTCTAACGTAATCCCGCTCCCCTGTGCGGGAGTTAAAATAGACGCGGTACTTGTGGCCGTCTTTCGGGTCGATGAACACCTCGGAAGTCGGTTCAAACCCGGGTTGACGCGAGTGCTCTTCCCCGGGTTTGCGCTTCTTGTATCGGCGGTCGAAATATAGCCATCCCAGCAAAATCAGTACGACGACGATCAGTATCTGCAATCCAAACCAACCGAATATCAGGAGGTTCATGGGAGCTTCCTGACCTTCACCGCGGTGCCGTAGGCGACGATTTCGCTCATATTTTTACCGATGTCCCCGCTGTCGAACCGCATCATCACAATCGCGTCGGCCCCCATGGCGGAACCGTTGCGCACCATTCTGTCCATCGCCTGCCTGCGTGCGTCTTCGATCATCTGCGTGTATTGATGGACTTCGCCTCCGACGAGGCCCTTAAGCTGAGCCATAATATCGCCGCCGATGCCCCTGGCTCTGACAACCACCCCGAATGTCGTACCCAATGTCTCTGTTACTTCATAGCCGCCGATATTTTCTGTCGTTGAAATGATCATTGTTCATCAACTCCTTATTTTATAGTATACCTAACGGCACATTTTTAAAATGGTTTCAGTTCCGCTCAAATAAAAACAGGCCAGCCCACATCGCTGTCCTGTTTATTTTATGGCTATTTCTGCCCGGTTACCGGTGCACTTTGAATAATTGTTGGAGCGGTTCCGTTGCTCTGGATGGTGGAACTTGACGTTCCCGTATTTGGCGTTGTCGTGCTTGGAGCGCTGGTACCGGTCGATCCACCATTCCCTGACGGCACGGTGCTCGAAGGAACGGATGCCGGCGGATTTGTCTGAACCGGACTTGGCGTAGTCGTCGTTCCACCTGGAGCCGATTGCCCGCCTGGTGTTGACGAAGCAGGTGGCTGCGAGCCGCTCGTCGGCAGTGTCGCCGTTGAGCCCGTCGGTGCCGTTGTTCCGGTACCGGTGTTGCCGGCCGGCGGTTGTACGTTCCCGGCTGAGCCGCTTGGCGCGCCAGTCGTTCCGCTGCTGCCAGGTGCAACGCTGCCGGTTCCCGACGTTCCGGTTCCTGCGCCCGGAAGACTGCTGCCGGTATTCCCGCCGGGAGAAGTCGCCTGGCCACCTGCGCCGGTAGCGGCACCCGATGTCGTACCCGGCAAACCGTTGCTTCCGGCCGTTCCTGTAGTGCCGCCGGTCCCGGTTGCACCGTTCGTCCCCGGTGCTGTTCCGGGTACTGTGGCTCCGCTGCCAGTTCCGCCCGACGCTCCGCCCGTTGTTCCGCCTGTCGGCTTACTTGGCGCCTTCGGGTCGTTGTTCGGCGTGATCGCCCCGCCTTGCGGCTTCTCATTGGCCGGCTTGCTCGGAGTTGTCTCTGGCTTCTGCACAGGAGTGGCCGGCGGCTTCGGCGGGTTCGACTTCTGATCCGCTTGCTGCCTCGCCTTCAATTCCGCTTGCTCCCGCAAATAATCAGGGTGATCGTAACGGCCGCCCGGATCGATCTTCGTTACCCCATTCCAAGGTTCATCCGGCACGTAGTCGTCCGGGTGATCAAATACGAGAAACGCTGACGGCAATCTCCGCTCGCCATATCGGCTTGACGGCTTCGTCATCAAGTTCCCGTCGTACACCAACTCCGAAGAAGCTCCGCCATCCAAAAATCCGGCATTGATACAGCCGTCCTCAAGCATAATATCTTGGAGTTCTTTCAAGGTCGCGCCGATGCTATGAGTTTGCCGTCCGTCGACGACCAGAAATTCAACCGTTCCATCCGCCTTCTGGCCGACCGCTGTACGCGGTCCCCGTCCCCAACCGCCGTCGCCTTCGGTGATCAGCGGTTTGCCGTTGGCGATAACGCGCGGATAGAACGAAACGGCCTCCGTCACATGCATCTCTTGCAATTCCACGATACTATATTTGCCGATAACCAAAGTGCCTTCGTCGGTAAATCCGACAACCAGCTGCGGAATATGTCCTTCAGTATCGGTATAGACAATATCGGTTCCGGACAAAATAAGTCCGATAGGCGCAAATCCGTTGCCCAATCCGTCCGGATCGATGAATCCGCCGCCATTGACGCCCGCCACGGCTCCCGTGCGTTTGACCATGGCCGAAATTTTCTCGCCTTCCCCGGGCTTGTAAGGAGTGACAACCCGAATCGTGGTCGGATCGTAAACCGTAAGCTTCTTGCCTACCCAATATTTACCCGATATATCCTCCACTTTGACCAATTCGTCCAGTGTTCGATCAGGTCTTACCGGACCGATCGGATTCGTACCGGAAACGTTGATCATGCTGAAATCTTGTTTTTCCTCTGCTGAACTATCGTAGAAAGCTTGCACCTGGCGCACCATCTTGTCGCGCTGCTCGGCGCCGACGAAGATCCAGGCCCAGTCCCGGTGTCTTGTTGTGATCACGGTATCCGACAGAAACATTCGGATCGACGTGCCGGGAGGAGTCAGAAACAAGAAGCTGGAAGTTGAAAAGGTCAGCACGGCAATCGCCATTAGAAGGCGCTTCAGCCAGCTCCAGCTTTGAAGTTGTTTTTTAGTTAAAGCCCACAATTGAATTGCCGTACTCAAGATGTTTCTTTCCTCTCCGCAAGCTTGCGAAAAATAATGTCGATTTTTCCGACATTCCATCCCATTCTATCATATTTCGGCTGTTTTTTACACGGAAATTTTGTTATACTTCAAACCAATATTACCTGCCCGGAGGCTTGTTTCATGAGCGATCTAATTAAATATTACATTCTGAATATTCCTATTCCCCTATACGTTGTGGGGATTGTTTTTGTTGCATTGCTGCTGTGCATCCGTTGGTACGCTGGCGTCGAGACAAGGGAAAATAACAAATGATGAGCTATTTTATATTTTATTGAAAGCGTTCCCGAAAGGTTAAAGGGGGAGGTCCCCCTTTAACATATTAACCGTTAAAGTTAGATGATACCTCTGCTTCCCAAAATCATCAGAATAAACAGCAATGTACCGCAACCGGTTGCAGCATAGAACAGGTTATCGACCTTGTTCAGCCACTGTTGCTGCTCGGAAGGCAGAGAGGAGGCATCCCGGTTAGCCGGGTCTTGCAACCAAGCGGTAAGTTTCTTATTAATCGGGGCAATGATACCGATTACGATAATCTGGATTAGGATGTACAATATCAGTGCACCGATCTGCCATATTTGCAGGAATGAGCCGTAGCTGCCGATGATGACAAGCAACAGGCCGGTCAGTACTGCAATAGTTCCGCCTATTTTTGGGAAAAACTCCAGTGTATGCATTTTCTTAAAGGAATACCTCAACTCCTCCGGGGATTGCTTCTTTCGGGTCAGCGCATGCGCATAGAAGGTCGGCCCGATCCCGATAATTGCAGATAACACATGGATAAGAATAAGAAAACTCATTAGTTTCAAGCTCCTTTCAAAAATTAATGTTATTAACCAATGTAAATTATAGTGATATCCCCATTATTTGAAAAGGGGGGAAACGACATTTTTTGTGTACCGATTAGGGCAAGATGCAAATCGCAAGCTCCAACGTGGATTGGGACATGCTTCAGCTTGATTCGTACCTGCCGCCTAACGGCTTGAAATTGGTAGAAATTTATTCCGTGCCGCAACTTGCCGATCGTTGAAACATCTCGTTGAGGCAATTAAAAAGAAAAAACAGGCATGTCACGCCTCCGCCGCCCATATAATTTACAAAGGTTCGACGTATTCATGTGGATGGAATGGAGGGAGGAATCCAAAGTGACGGACGAGAGATCGGGGTTGCGATTTGACATTTACGAACGGGTGCATCTGGCTGAAGATGCCGTCAGCATTCGGGATTTGGACGAAATCGAGCTGGTTCCGCAGATCAGGGTGGACAACGACAGCGAGCAAGCCGTTCTTACGGGAAATTTATTGCTGAGCGGGATTTACCAAGGCGAGGACGAGCATAGTTCCCATAGGTTGGAGCATCGAATACCGGTGGAAATTACACTGCCGATCAGCCGGATCCACCGAATCGAAGAAATCTCCGTGGAGATTGAAAATTTCGACGTCGATTTGATTTCTGCGCGAAGTATGAATATCACCGGTGTTTTGTCGTTGCGAGGCATCGAATTGGCTGGTGCCGAAGAAGAGAAAAGTTGGAAAGAAGAAGAGGAGATTGTCTTCGTACATAGGGCGGACGAAGGCGCGGCAACCGAGGGAGCTGCAAACGGGGCCGCAATTGAATCCGAACCCGAGGTCGTGCCCGCGTGGGCGCCCTTCTTGGAGCCGTCCGTCCGCTCTGAGGCGATTGAAGCACCGGTCGATGTCGGCGATCCGCCGTCAGCCGAGGCCGCAGAAGCCGTGGCAGATGATCAGGCGCAGCAGGAAGAGTCCGCTGTCGATCGTTCCGAATCGGTGCTGTCAGCCGCCACCGCTGCAGAATCGGCGGATCAAGCGGAGGCGGAAGGGGAAACAGCCGAAGTCGCGATTGCCGGCGAATCCGAGCCTGAATCGGCGAGCCCGCAGGAGTTTGAGGTATCGAGCGAATCGGTTACGATCACGGATGACTCGGCTGCAGTGCAAAAACAAGATGTGAAGATCGCTTTTTCCGGTAAAAAGTCGGACGGCGCCGAAGAATCCAATAAATTTAAATCTGCCTTGCACAAGCTGTTGAATCGTGATAGCCAGGATGGCGGAGCCGGCGCCCAGCGGGCAGCCGCTGAAGAGCAGTCAGTCGAGCAGACCCGTTCTCCGGATTCCCTGGAATGGAAGCGGCTGTTCCTTGGCGGCGGATCGAGCGACGGAGATTTCCGTCGTGTGAGAATGTGCATTGTGCAGAAGGAAGAATCGATCGATACGATCGCCGAACGTTATCAGTTGAACCCAAGGGAGATCATCCTCTACAACCGGCTGGGAGACGGCCAAATAAACGAAGGCCAGGTCATTTATATCCCGAAATAAGCGATTTGAAATATAACGGCTAAGGAAACCGGGGAAAACAAAAAACCCCGGTTTTTTTTCGTGCATCGGATATATATGAACTGAAGCTTGACACAGGCTATGTACAGAATTACGTCTGCTGTAAAGTTCAGTTATTTCGAACAATCGCCTAATAAGGTTCTCGAACACATTTCCGCCTTCCATGATCACTTTTTCCATCGCAGTTTACGAGCAATCTCATGTTTGCCCAGTTTACTATTCTGTGAGCATCTTACCCCCGATTTGGAAGGAAGTGAGGTGGTTTTGCTGCAGCGTGTGCCGGAAGTGGTCCGGATGAAATGGAACGACTCTGCGATGAACAAGATGCTGGGAACCGTTCTGGGAGGATTTTAATCCACCAATTCCCCGAGTAGTGGAGGCCCTTATTATTCGGACGCCTTCTGTTGTCCCTGGGAGCAGGTGTTTTGGTTTTTTGTTTTGGAGAGATCAATATATTACCACATTTTATCAACTTATTACCATTGTAGATGCAGCTCGGTTCGTTTAGATTTATTACAAGCTCGATATTATCCGTTTGGGATCGAGCAATATTTTGCAGATATTTATTTGATGTACAAATTATCGGCGGCGTTCAGACTGTCCTCTTGGCGAAATTTGCCCGGTGCAATCCCGACCCACTGGCGGAACACTTTGGAGAAATAATTGCCGTTGGCAAATCCCACGGATTGAGCAACGCTGTCCAACGTCATTTCCGTTGTACGTAAGAGCTCGACGGCATTCTCTATACGCAATTTGTTCAGGTATTCCAGTGGTGTAAAGCCGATATATTTTTTGAATTGCCGGAGAAAATGATGCTTGGATACCCCGGATATGTCGGCCATTTCATCCAAATTTCCAATCGTGCCGTAGTGAAGTTCGATATAATTCACGGCGTTGTTTATATACTCGGGAATTTCGGACTGAGTATCCGGATGTACAGCTGAACGGTATAGCTCCATGATGAATCGGTAGGCGTAGGAAGAGGCTAAAAATCCATCGGATATTTCCCTTTGTTTCGCTTTTTCAAAAATCGATTTGACTGTGCGGATCACGCCGCTGTCGGCAGGAAATGAAACAACATTCCCGATTTTCGAGACAATCTCCTCATAGGTCGGATAAAGCTTCTCTCCGCACATGGAGATGTACAGAAACTCCCAATGCTCGTTCGCATCCGAGAAATAATAATGATGGTCGCTTGGAATCCATACGATAAACGCCATCCCCGGGGTAAGCGAGTACATTTGATCTCTAATACGAATTGTTCCTTTGCCGGAAAGGGTGTATTGAAACAAACAAATTGGTTTATCCCCACGGGATAAACCAACATGATTGTATTGTTCGTTGATTACATTTTCCCAACCGATTCCTTTCAAATGAGCAATTTCGAACGATGGCGTTTCGCGAAAGCGAAATCCATAGTTATAACGAAAAGGATCCAAGAGCTTGCTCAAAATATCATCATCCTTTCATGTTAAAGAACTTGTTTCATTTTATCATCAATATTTCGTGCAGAATACGTTCAAAATTTTGATTCGGAGGGCTGCTCATGAGATGGCTTCCTTTATTTCATTATGATGAAATAGGAGTGGGATGTAGTTGTGGGACTGATCCAACCAGAAGAAGGGACAAAGGGATTATATCCATTCACGACAGTCCATTCAGCAAGTTAAAATCAGTCGATCTGGGAAGTGTCCGATGGACCGAGGGATTTTTGGGGACACGTTTTACTCAATTAAAGATGGTTACCCTTCCTTATCTGTATGAATTAATGGCCGACCCGAATATGGGCCACGCATTGACAAATCTGAGGATTGCGGCAGGGCTGGAGGAAGGTCAGTTTGAGGGCACGCATTG
>JAJFMO010000118.1 GCA_020697475.1 Paenibacillaceae bacterium
TATAATCAAGGCTGCGCTTCAACCACTGCGATTCGTCCTGTCGTGCCGAGTGTACACCCGCTTCCGATTGCAGCAAGTGAAACAGGTGGAAGATTTTGGAGATGAGTTGGAATTCAGAAACCGCCGCACCGCCACCAACACCACCACCAACCGCACCCTCGGCCACGCCTCGAACCCGCGCCACCTTCCCGGACTTGACGATCACCAACATCTCGTCCAGCGCCTCCTCCACCGACGGGCTGATCAGCTCCGACACATCATGCCGCGCGGAACCCATCCCAATCCGCCGTAAAACGTCCTCCACATGCTCCCCTTGCAGCGTCAGCCATACCATCCGCAGCCCCCGCTCCGCCTCCACCACTTCGTAACTGTATAGTTGGTTCGGATAGAAACAGAAAAGATCCCCATGCTCGACCACAATCCGCCGCCCCCCCCAGGGCGCCACCGCCAGAGGGATTATGGACAACTATTTCTTCAACAATATCATGAAGCAAAGCGAGGATGTGAATACGGCACTGCGCAAACTGAACAAAGAGTTTCAACAGAAGTATGACGAATTGAACCAATAAAATTTTGGCAAAAGGAGTTTTAACGGAACCTACCGACCTTATTTCGATCAATGCAGCAAATTGTACACCCCTTTCGGAACTCAGCGCCTCTATTCGTCTGTTACGCAAGCAGTTTCTTGCACTTTAATGACAATAAGGTTCTTGAGTTCCGTTAGCCTGCAGAAAGGGTGCATTTACTCCCGAATAACGCCGCTCAGTTCCGCTAGTTCTACTTAATAAACGGTCGAATAGCAAAGGAGCCGACCTTGCGGTCGACTCCACGGTTCGGTACCTTAGACTTTCGCAGCTTATGCCACCTTGCCTCCCAGCTTACGCCCTTTTGCCCTCACATCTCACGCAAACACCGAAGCATTCGCCGCCAGCCGCGCTCCAAGCGAGTGCGCCTTTTTGGGCTCAGCTCTCGCCTCAAGCAAACACCGAAGCATCCACTGTCTCCAGCGAATAAATGCTGGCCGGACCCGGCTTGCGGCGAATCCACTTCCCCTTCGTGAAGTCGGGAAAGCTGACCGGTTGGCTGCCCTGGGCGATCGATTGCTCGGACAAAATCGACACCGCCATCCATGCCGCCGCATCATACACGTCGATCGGCGGCGCAATCCGCCGTTCCACACTTTCCACGAACGCCTGCAAGCACAAGTAGTCCATACCGCCATGCCCGCCGCGCACGCCCTCCTCGATGTACCTCCGCCACAACGGATGCTCGTACTCCTCGCGATAGTCCGCGAACGGCTCCCACTTGTGCTCGGGGCTGCGGCCTTCGATATGGATCGAGGCGTTGTCCTCCATCCAAATTCCTTTCGTCCCTTGCACCCGGTTCGCACGCGAATACGGACGAGGCAGCGACGTATCCAGAGTAATCGTGATTGTCTCGCCATGGGCGCATTTGATCATCGTCGTTATAATGTCCCCTTGAGCCAACTCCGCCTCGCGCAGCGGGTGCCCCTCCTCCCGGTTAACCCTTGCCCAATCGCGAACGCCTCGCGCCTTGGAGGCCATGGAAGTCAGCGTCAAGAACTGGTTGCCCCGGTTAATATTGAGCAGCTTGGCCACCGGCCCCAATCCATGCGTCGGATAGTTGTCGCCATTACGATGTAAATAGTGATGAATCCGATAATGTCCGCTGTCATACCCGTCTGTCAGCGATTTGCGCAGATCGTGCTCATAACCGCACTCGCAATGGATCAGCTCGCCGAACACTCCTTGCTTCACCATGTTCAGGATCGCCATCTCGTCGCGCCCGTAGTTGCAATTTTCCAGCAGCATACACGGCACTCCCGTCTCCTCCTGCGTCCGCACCAGCTGCCAGCATTCCTCCAGCGACGCCACCGCGCCGACCTCGCATGCCGCGTACTTTCCCGCTTTCATTGCGGCTACCATGATTTCCACATGGCTGGTCCAGGAGGTCGGAATGATCACCCCTTCGATGTCTTCCCTCGCCAACAGTTCCTCATACGAACGAACGCACGCAGCCATCGGCTTACCGGCCTCAACAATCGAATCCACGCCCATCTTCAACCAATCTTCGTTCCAATCGCAGATCGCCTTCACTTCCACGTTGTCCATTTTCAGCAGCTGCTTCAGCAAACCTCTGCCTCTCTTGCCCAAACCGATCACGCCAATCCCTGTCTTCCCTTGAGTCTCTCCCATGTTCTCTCCCTCTCCTTCTCGCTATCTTTCTCGCTAGCCTTCTCGCAATCCTTCACGAAATCCTTCTTGAAATCCTTCTTACTATCCTCTTCACTTTCCCTCAAGAATAAATAACCGATCTAAAATACTTGCCTTCCATCACTTCCTTGACAACAAGCGCCGCCGCTCCGATCAGCTTCGTATCCCCGGCGAACCCCGAAAACCCGATTCGCACCTTGTCCGAACCCGGATAAAGCGCCCGCTCCTTCACCTTTTCCGTCACCATACGCAAAAAATCCGGCCCCAGCAACCTTAACTGCCCCTGCAAAATAATCCATTCCGGGTTAAACACGTTCACCAGATTGACCAAACCCACGCTCAAGCCGTCGGCATATTCCTCAACCAACTGTCTTGCAAGACGATCGCCCCTGGCAACACATTCCGCAACCAACGGCAAATCCAGTCGAGCGCCCGACCGAACCGCCCCAGCCATCATCGAATCGCTATGAAGCTCCAGCCCGTCCGCCACCCGCTTCATGAACGCCTCGTCCGAGCCGTACAGCTCCCAGCACCCGCGATTGCCGCAACGGCACGGCGGCCCGTTCATGTCGACAGTCGTATGGCCGAATTCTCCTCCACTCTCGTCAGCACCTTTGTATATTTTCCCATCGAGAAAAATCCCCGTCCCCAGCCCGCCGTCCGCCTGCAAAGTAATGAAGGTGGACAGATGCTTCCCCAGTCCCGCCCACTTCTCGGCGAGCGCGATATTGCGCGGCGCATTATCCACTCGAACCGGCAGTCGGAACTGCTCCTCCAGCCTCGATTTCAGCGGAACTTGCCCCCAGCTCCTGAGCCGCGCGGAATTGACCAACACGCCCGATTCGCTGCGGACGATCCCCGGGGCGCTGACGCCGATGCCGAACACGGCCAGCCGATGCGCCGATGCCTCTTCCAGCAGCTCGCCAATGACGCCAACCATCGCAGAGAACGCCTGCTGCGGATCTCCTTCGCTATACGGAGCGTCGATCTGCTTCAACGAGTTCAACCGCATATCAGTCAAAGCGCCCTGAATGCGGGCGACACCGATGTTGACGGCGACCGCCGTTCCGCAGAGGGCGTTGAACGTGTACAACTGCGGGCGCTTCCCCCCTTGCTGCCCCGTATCGCCCTCCCCTGCGTGCAACAAGTAACCTTCGTCCTGCAGTTCTCCGACCAGCATGGACACCGTAGGCTTGCTCAAGCCAAGTTCGCCGACCAGATCGGGCCTGGCCACCGTTTCATTATTGTAAAAATAGTTCAAAATCAGCTTTTTATTGCTCGTTTTCATATCCGCCGGTTTCATGGATGGAGAGTTCGCGGTAAGTATGTCCTTTCGCCTTCCCTTCCCGCCGACTTATTTCGAATTCGTTTCGTCGATCAGTTGATTCGATTGCTCCTCGATCTGGCTCAAGAACGTATTGACATCGATTTTGCCGTCGCGATATTGAGGCCATGCTTTGTTGATAATCGTCTTGATGCCCGCATCGTATACCGATTGGTACGGAGTAGGAGCGCTCTTGCTCTTGAAAATGGAAGCGAGCCGCTTGCCCTTCGTAAACGGCATATCCGCCCCGAACTGCTCCTCAAGCTGTTTGTTGACAAGCGCCGACACCCTGCCTGTCTTGCGCACACTGATGAGCTGCACTTCGTCCGAGGTCAGCACTTCGGCCACCCGGAGCGCCGCGTCCTTATGCTTGCTCGCGCTGGACACCATAATTTCATGCAAATCCGGATACGTCACCGTATTCGGCTTCTCCTTGAAGCTTGGATACTGCGCGACATCCCAACGCAGCCCTTGCTTCGTCGGCTCTTCCAGTCGGCTGAACAGGTTGATCGTCGCGTCCATGGCCAGCACCCTCTTTGTCAGAAAGGCGTCCGCCGCCCCGCCTTCCTTGCGGTTGCCGGGAATATCCTCGATCTCCTTCTCAAGCGAGAACACTTTCTTCCAAGAGTCGGTATTCAAAGCCGCCTTGTTCGTCTTCTTGTCCACAAGCGGCAGCGACAGCGCAAAGCTCGGCCGGAACAGCGAATCGTAGTCCAACCCTTTGTACTTGACTCCGCTTTCTTCTCGCGTCAGCTTGCGCGCAAGCTGAATCGCATCGTCCCACAGCATGCCGTCAGAAGGATAACTAACCCCAAACTTGTCGAAAATATCCTGATTGTAGTAGGTCGCGTTGATGTTCATCGCGTACGGCAGCCCGTACACTTCCCCTTTGTCTCCGGAAAACGCTTCGATCACTCCCGGCTTGAACCGACTCAAATCGACGTTGTGCGCCTTCAACTGCGGACGCAGGTCGGTCAAGAGACCAAGATCGCTGTAGGTGCCGATTGCGCCGTTGTACAAGATGATTAGATCGGGCACATCACCAGCCGCCACCAAATCCTCGAGCTGCGCTCCTTTGGCAGGCCGTACCAGCTCCAGGGTGATGTTCGGATACTTCTTCTTCAGCGGTTCGGTCAGCAATAACGGGAAATCTTCGTCGGTAATGTAGGCCGGTGCAGCAAAAAACTTCACAGTAACCGGACTGTTGTCTACCGCCGGTTCAGTCGGCTTCGCATTGTCCGCCGGCGCAGACGCGCCTCCCGTTCCCGTTTCGCCTCCCCCGCCACAGCCCGACAGAGCGATGACCGCCGACAAGCTCAACGTCATGAACCAATTGCTTCTTTTTCCCCAAAATCTCAAATCGTCCACCCCTCAAAAGTTTGAATGTTGAAAGCACTTTCGCAAACGGTTACATTCAGCCGAGCATATGACTGACATGGGAAGACTCGACACGATTAGCCCGATCAGCCGTTCGGTTAGTAAACCTTCTTTACTTATATTCGCTTTCACTATACCCCATCCTGCGGCGCGTGACAATCTTTTCCGACGAAAAAATAACTATACTTATTTTTGCCATCCCCTCCGCGCTTTCACCATGTTATGCTGTACTCTCAGACAGCGAATGCTTACGAAGTACGCAATTCCCAGGGGAATGGCGCGATAGGAGGCCACAACTTGCTTTACATTTTATCCCGCTTGCGATGGTTCTTTCACGACGAATGGAAACGGTATAGCATCGCCCTCATCTTTCTGGCCGCCTCCGGCATTATGGAAATTATCCCGCCGATGCTGGTCGGGCGCTCGATCGACTCGATTCAATCCGGCGCTCTGACTTGGGGGAGCCTGACCAGGACACTCTTCCAGATCGGGCTTGTGGCGATTACCGCTTACTTGATCAATTACATCTGGATGTCGCGGCTGTTCGGCGGCGCATTCGTGCTGGAGCTGCTGATGCGACGCAAGTTAATGAAGCATCTGCTCAAGATGACGCCGAAATTTTACGAAAAGCACCGCACCGGTGACCTGATGGCGCTGGCTACCAACGACTTGCAGGCGATCTCGCAGACGGCGGGCTTTGGCATCCTGACGCTGCTCGACTCGACGCTGTGGATGACGACGATCTTGACGACGATGACCGTGTTCATCTCCTGGAAGCTGACGCTCGCCTCCATTCTCCCGCTTCCTATTATGGCGGTCATGGTCAGCCTGTACGGCAAGCAAATTCGCAGCAAGTTCACTGCGGCCCAAGACGCCTTCGGGGCGATGAACGACGGGGTGCTGGAAACCGTGTCCGGCATCCGGGTGATCCGTGCCTATGTCCGCGAACGCGCCACAGAGCGGAAGTTTGCAGAAGTGACTCAAGACGTGTTGGACAAAAATATCGCCGTCGCCCGCATCGACGCCCTCTTCGAACCTACTATTAAGATATTGGTCGGGGCTAGCTACTTGATCGGGCTCAGTTATGGCGCTTACCTCGTGTACCACAACGAATTGATGATCGGCGGCCTGGTGTCGTTCAACGTCTACCTGGGGATGCTGATCTGGCCGATGTTCGCAATCGGTGAGCTGATCAACGTGATGCAGCGGGGCAACGCCTCGCTGAAGCGGATGAGCGATACGCTCGATTACCCGGCCGACGTGCCGGAGCCTTCGCAGCCGGTTGACGTTGAGGCCGTCGAGTCGATCGAGTTCCGGAACGTCAGCTTCCGCTACCCGGCCTCCCCGGCGGATCAGCTGCAGCTGCGCGACTTGTCGCTCCGGCTCAAGCGCGGGCAGACGCTGGGGCTCGCCGGGCGAACCGGCAGCGGCAAAACGACGCTGCTCAAGCAACTGCTGCGCGAGTACCCGCCCGGTCATGAGGGCACGGTGGAGATTTCCGGCGTGCCGATCGAGCGGATCGCGCTTGATCGGCTGAAGAGCTGGTACGGGTATGTGCCGCAGGAGCATTTCCTGTTCTCTCGCACGCTGCGCGAGAACATCTTGTTTGGGCTTGGCAGCGGCGCTGGGGCCGACGCTGAAGCGAGATTGCGCCAGGCGATCGCCGACGCCGCGCTCGACAAAGACTTGGCCTTCCTGCCCGAAGGCCTCGATACGCTCGTCGGCGAGCGAGGCGTGGCGCTCTCCGGCGGCCAAAAGCAGCGGGTGGCGATCGCCCGCGCGCTCATTGCCGACCCGCAGGTGCTCATCCTCGACGACTGCCTGTCGGCCGTCGACGCGCGCACCGAGGCGCGCATCCTCGCCAACCTGCGGCGAGCCCGGGTCGGCAAAACAACGCTGATCGCCGCCCATCGCCTGTCGGCCCTGCAGCACGCCGACTGGATTCTCGTGCTCGACGACGGAGCGATTCGCGAGCAAGGCACTCACGAGCAGCTGATGCGGCAGGACGGCTGGTATAAGGAGCAGTACATTTTGCAGCAAGCGGAATCTGATTTGGAAAGCGCAACGGCCGGGACGGCGGGAAGGAGCGACGAATGAGTAAACAAACGGAACAACACGATATTTCGCAATTTGTACCGGAAGGCAAATTGTCCGACACGATTGTGCGCCTGGCTCGCTACGCTTTGGTCTACTGGCGCCCACTGGCGATCGCTCTGCTTATGCTCGTCGTCGCGGTCGGCACGGAGCTGACCGGACCGTTCGTCGCCAAGCGCATTATCGACAAGCACATCACCGGCATCGAACAGGATTGGTATACGACGCCGACCGCCGGACCGTTCTCCGTCACTTATGAGGGCACGTTGTACAAGAGAGCGGATCATTTTGCTGAAGGGGAGGCTCGCGGGGGCGAAGTTCATATTTTGCAAGTCGGTTTGAACTACTACTTCATTAACGGACCTGTTGCGTTCGACGGGGAGCGTTCGGTCGCAGGAGTTGACACAGTCGGCGGTGGGGGCGGCGAGAAACAATTGACCATCGTCAATGGAGATCGGGTGGCCACGTATGGCGCAAGAGAGCTGAGCCTTGACGAATTGTTCGGCTTTTTTTACCCGGAATTTGCCGGTTTGCTTCGCTTGTGCCTATTTTACTTCGGCCTCGTCGTCGTTTCCGCCTTCTTCACCTACGGGCAAAAATATATGCTGCAAACGACCGCCAACCGCATCGTCAAGGTGATCCGCGACGACATTTTCAACCACCTGAGTCGTCTCGCGGTACGGTACTTCGATAACTTGCCGGCCGGCAAAGTCGTCTCGCGGATTACGAACGACACCGAGACGATTCGCGAATTGTATGTGAACGTGCTGGCGAACTTTTTTACCGGGATTATTTATATGGCCAGTATTTTCGTTGCCTTGTTCCTGCTGCACGCCAAGCTGGCGGCGATTTGCCTGTTCATCGTTCCGATTCTGCTCGCTTGGATTTTCTTGTACCGCAAGTTTTCCAAGACGTACAACCGCATCATCCGCTCGACGGTCAGCGAGATCAACGGGGTCGTCAACGAATCGATTCAGGGGATGCCGATCATCAAGGCGTTCGCCAAGGAGCCGCAGATCGCCGATGAGTTTGAGACCCATAACAGCAAGCTTTTTCGTTTCCGGAACAAAATATTGAGCCTTAACTCGCTGACCGAGCATAACCTGGTCGGGGTCATCCGCAATTGTGCGTTCGTAGCGCTGATTTGGTATATCGGCGGGGCGAAGCTGGCCGGCACTTCCGATGCGGTAACACTCGGCATGCTGTACGCGTTCGTCGATTACATCAACCGGCTGTTCAACCCGATCGTCGGCATCGTCAACCAACTTCCGAAGCTGGAGATCGCGCTCGTGTCGGCGGAACGGGTGTTTATCCTGCTGGATGAGCCGGGGGACGACGTCGCAGATGAACGAGTTGCCCGGTTCACCGGCCATGTCCGCTTCGAGGACGTGCGCTTCGGGTACGCGGAAGGCGAGGACGTGCTGCACGGCATCTCCTTCGAGGCGAAGCCGGGGCAGACAGTGGCGCTCGTCGG
>JAJFMO010000119.1 GCA_020697475.1 Paenibacillaceae bacterium
TCGAATAGACCGTCGTCGCGCCTGTAATCGCAGTTGAAGTGAAATCAAAGGGGGTCGCATACGTATTGTCCGTATACCAACCCGCAAACGTATACCCCGCCCTAGTCGGATCCGCTACAGGCTGAGTCGCGTATCCGTTGTAGTCCACACTTTGATCCGCCACCGCTGTTCCGCCGCCAGAGTCAAAGCTCACCGTGTAGCTGTTAATCGTCCACTTCGTATACACCGTCGTCGCGCCTGTGATCGATGTCGCAGCAAAATCAAACGCCGTAGCAAACGTATTGTCCGTGTACCAACCCGCGAACGTGTACCCCGTCTTGGTCGGATCGGCTGCAGGCTTCGTCGCCTGCCCGTTGTAGTCCACGCTTTGACCCGCTACCGATGTCCCTCCAGCAGTATCAAAGCTCACCGTATAGCGGTTGATCGTCCACTTCGCATACACCGTTGTCGCACCTGTAATTGCCGTCGCAGCAAAATCAAACGCCGTCGCATACATACTATCCGCATACCAACCTGCGAACGTATACCCCGTCTTCGTCGGATCCGCTGCAGGCTGCGTCGCGTGCCCATTATAGTCCACACTCTGGCTCGACACAGCCGTCCCACCGCCGGTGTCAAAGCTCACCACCGGGCTCTGCTCCACCGTCAACTGCGACGTCGCCACATACGCGCTGTACGTCCCCTCACCGCTCGTCGTATCGGCCAGCTGCCCCGACGAGCTAACCCACACCGCGTCGCCGTGAACGGCGCCATCATGCTTCACACCGGCAAAATCGCCAATCGTGCTGCCCGTCCCTTCGTTAAACCGCCAATTGCCGATCAACCCCGTTTCATCGCCTGCCAGCGAGCCGTTCGCCATCTCATCGTGAATTTCGTTATCCGTCCGCACGGTACTCCACAAGCGAAAATCGCTGAACATCCCTTTGCTGAGTCGCTGCATCGCCCCATTGGCGTCCGAATTCCACGCCCCGATCGTGAAACTCCCAACATTCAAAGCCGGGACGCCCGTCGCATATTTATGCTCGACATAACTCCCGTTCACATACAGC
This sequence comes from Paenibacillaceae bacterium, assembly GCA_020697475.1. Lineage (GTDB taxonomy): Bacteria > Bacillota > Bacilli > Paenibacillales > NBRC-103111 > JAJFMO01. Next base: position 1,050 of record JAJFMO010000119.1, read on the forward strand.
CGATACTCACCGGTAGCGCGATTGATGGAGACGGCGATGTGGGTCCATTTTCCAATCCTCGAATTAAAATCATAATCAAACCGCGGATGGGCGGAAGAAATCCCGTTGACCGCTACCTCCATCTTCGTCGGCGTCCCCTTGTACAACTGAATGTGCAAATCACCGTTCACCCAGCTATCTGCATTCAGCAGCACGTTGAACTGGTCGGAAAAGCTGTCCAGCCGCACCCATCCCTCAAATGTGATGCTGCTGTAAGCCGTTCCGAGCCCGGTCACCGACACATAATCGTCGACCCCGTCCAGTTGCATCCCTGCACTGTCTTTAAACCACACCTTATACTTGACCGAAGCCGTCCCATGCCAACCCGCCTCGGGAACGAAACGCAACTGCGCATCTTTGTCCAACAGCAAGGCCCGGTTGCTCAAATCAACAACCGTTCCCGTCGTACTGTCCACATCCTGCCACACCGTCGCCCCCGCCAGCTTATACTGCCAATTGCCATTCGTATTGTCTACGGAAGTCAAGGCGATATCCAAACCCGATGAGATCTCCCCGACCGTGTTGCCGAGCGACTCCGAATCATTTTCATGAATCAGAGTAAAAGCTTTCGAATCGATCGCCTGCCCATCCCCAGACAGCGCAATCGTCAGCGGCGCAGCCATGTCCTCACCTTGCAGCACCAGCGTTCCGGTCCGCGTGCCTGTGTCGAGGGGTCGGAACACCACGTCGAGCGCACTCCCGTCCGTCACGTCCGACGAGGTTTTCGCTCCTCCCGCAAACACGTAATCGCCGGTCAGCGTCGCAGACAACTTCCCCCGCAGCTGGTCGCCGGCCACCGTCACCCGCTTCGTGCTCGTCGCCCCCACCTTGGTTGCATCGAACGCCACAGACCGAGCCGACGGCGCCACCCGCCTGAAGGCGATATTGTCGTACAACCCCGAAGGATCATAAGATTCACTGTGCAAAAAGATCCCGTTCCAGTTCGCCGGATTTTTGTTGTCCGTCCCCCTGTCGAAGCCCATATTCACGTCTTGCAATTCCGTAATCGGCTTCCATTCCGTCGCTCCCGCGCTCAAGTCAAGAAACCAGACGCTGGCCGACCCGGCACCGTTGTTGGCTGAGCGATCGATTGCGATCTGGTAGCGGTTGAAGGAGCCGATCGTCGCCGATCCGTCCACGACCGTACCATCAGGTTTCGTCAACTGGCGGCGATCGCCGCACTCAGCTGCTTGAAAGCTGATCCCTTCTTCGCTTGCGCCGGTAATATCTCCGTTGCCGTCTTTGTCAAACCCAAGCCCGAACGACCCTCCCCAGCACGGATGCTGCATTTCAAACTCGACGACGTAGACGTCCCCCGTCTGAAAGGAAGGCGTACTGAAACGGCTGTTGTTTACCCGGCTCGCCCGCGCGCCGACTGCACTTCCCCCGAATGGGAAGCGCAGCGTTTTCGTGCCGTCCCAACCGATGACTCTTGTATTTTGCACTCCCCCGTTCGCCGGTGTACTCGATCCCGGAGTCAGCACCTGGAACGTCTGATTGACGCCTGCCGATCCGGTGTTCACCGATTTCCAGTTATCCTGGCCATCAACCAGTCCTTCATTCAAATCATCGAACGTATACACTGACAGAGGTGCGGGATCCGCCACCGCCGACCTCGCCCCCAAACCCCATCCCGTAAAGCAAGCCGCTATCGCCAAACTCACCCACAAACAACGCCAGCCTCCGCATGTCGCTGTTGCCAACCTTTTCATCCGTCAAAACATCCTTTCCCAATGCGGTTTCCCCTCATCCTACGATGAATTTCCGCACGGGAAAATACCTCAAAAGAGGTATCTTTGCACCTACCTACCCTTCCTTCAGCAAATTCAACTCCTTCGCCTGAGCGACCGCCTTGATGCGCCGATTGACCTTCAATTTGGCAAAAATGTTCTTGATATGCACCTTCACCGTACCTTCTGCGATCACCAAACTGCTGGCTATTTCCTTGTTGGACAAGCCTGCAGCCATCTGGCTGAGCACTTCGATCTCCCGCTCAGTCAACGACTCTTGAACACCGTCCGTTTCCTCCGGTTTCTGCGCGATGATTTGCAGATCCGCATCCGGGTCGCGATCAATCGATTCCACCAGCTTGCGGACATAAATAATTTGGGAAGCGAGCACGCCCAGCAACTCTCTCTGTTCGCCGCCGAACGCTCCGGTTGCCAAATTATTTTCCAAATAAAGAACGCCTTCCAGACGCCCGTGAACAATGACCGGTATGGCAAGGGCCGACTTTATGCCTCTGCCGCTCACATACGGATCGTGGGCGAATCGTTCGTCGGCAGCCGCATCGTCCAGGATCACGATCTCCTGCGTTCTGGCCACGTACTCAATGATCCCCTTACTGAATTCTCCGATATCGTCGCTTCCTTCGGTCTGTTGCGTATTGACGCCATCCGACAGGTTCTCTTCCCACCACACAGCCGCATCCAGTCCCTTGCCCCCATCGCCCTTCAGGAAGAGGCCGCCGCGCTGTGCACCGGCGCATTCAATAATCAGGCGCATCAGCTTGCGGACGCATTGCTCCAGATCGAGCTCGCCCGATACGGTCTGAGCGACCTTCATCATCACCGCCAAATCCATGCCTCGGTGGGTGCTGCCCGTACTGTTTGCGGCGATCCCCATATCGGTCGTTCCTTCACCGTCCGCCCTTGGGATCGGTGGCTGATTAGCTCGGCGCGGCGCCGCTTCTCCCGCGACAGACTGGCCCTTGCGCAGCTGCGGGAAATTGCGAATGAGGCCTGCGGTTTTGACGGCGGCCCCCCATCTCGCATAGGCGCGGTAAGCGTCGCGGGCGTAAACGTCCGCCACGTTGTCCCTTCCCAGCCCGGCATAATGCAACGCCGCCCTTTCACACGCAAGCGCCTCATGCTGGATGAACCCGCTTTGCCTCGCCGCACGGATTGCCAAGTCGTACTTCTCCGCCGCCTCGTCGCGCCGTCCACGCAATCGGGCGAGCTCCGCGTCCAGCAGATGCGCCCGGTGCGTGAAATTATCCGGGGAATTCCGACTCCACCGTCTCATTTGTCTGGCGTGGGCTTTCAGCCGTCGGAATAACCGCCATTTATTCTCAGCCATCGGCGCTTCCATACTTGAGGCGATCGCAAGCGCCTCGTACAATCGGCATTCCGCCTGGTGCGGCAGCTCCTGCGACTGAAAAGCGTAAGCCTTGGCAGCCTCTGCATACTTCAATGCCGACTCGTAGGCTTCCGCCAAGTAAGCAAGCTGCGTTTTCAACGTAAAATATTGGAAAAGCTGAGTCGCGGACGCATCGCCTTCCTTCATCCGCTCGACAAATTCCGCCTCGTCGAACCCTGCGCCGCTCAAGAGATCCGGTCGCTCCGTTCCCCCTTTCATAGCCAGCACAAACCGATGGTACAGCAGCAAATTTTGCCGAACGTAATGATCCCGGGTCTTGTCCAAAATTTCCATATAACGGACGATGTGACGCGACAACCCCTTCAGCGTCTCCCGCGAATAAAGCGAATTGATGTGCGAAATCATGGCATAGCTGGCAAAAATGTAATCCCCCGCCTCCAGCCCGCGCTGCAGCGCTTGTTCCAGGTGCTCGTCACCCTCCTTGGCTTGCCCCGTCCACGGGATCAGCATACCGCCGAACATCACGCCGGTCTTGCTGATCACGGCTCCTCGATCGGAGCGAATCGCCAAGTCGGCGGCAATCCGCCCCAGCCGATAGCCGGTCTTCCCATCTTTCATCAGGAAAGCGGCTGCTACTCCGAAGCAGGCGTAGGCTACGGAGGACACGGGGTGATTGCCGTATTGCAAGCTTAACTTGACCGCTTTGCATACGAGCAGGACACAAAGCCCGATGTTTTTGAAGAAAGCAGGAGCCATCGTAGTCAGCAACAGGTCCATCACCATTCGCGCCTCGTTGTCCGCCATGTCCGGCAAATCCGCCAAGCGATCGAGCACGGAACGGCGCAAGCGCCAGCGAATCGCAAGCACTTCCCCGGCGATCAGCGGAAACCGCGGCTTCTTTGGCACGCGTACGCGAAACTCCCGCAGCCGCTCCAGGCCGGCCGCGATCACCTCTACATATCGGCCCTGCGTGCTGTATTGCCGCATCCGGATCAAACTCACTTGTGCACGCTCCATGCGGTTGCCCGACCGTTCGTCCAGCAGTTGGAACAACTGTTCCGCCCGCTCATAATGTCCGCACAAATACTCGCATTCCGCCAGCTCCAGATACAAGTCGAAACTCCACGAACGGCCGTCAAACCACAACTCCTCCCGGAACAACGAAGCCCCCTTGCGCAGGAACGACAACGCGGCTTCGTACGCCGCCGCCCGCTTCGCCATGCGGCCTGCAGTCAAATTCAGCATGATCAGCTGAACTATTCCCTCTATATCCGCGATTCTGTCGGAGTCGATGTTTAGGTGATACGCAATGTCGAAAACTTTTTTCCCTTGATCGTCCTCACCTGCCGTACGCTGCAGAAACCGGCCGACCCGCCCATGGTTGCCGCGTCTCGCTTCATCATCATGCAGAGCGTAAGCCGCCTGTTCAATACGGTCATGCAGGAAAACATAATCCGTATTGTTCTCACCGACGGGGAGGACAAGCCCTTCCGCCACGGCATACTGAAGATGGACGGCGATTTCGTGGTTTGCCTTCCGCATCACGTCTGCCAAGCCCTCCATCGAGAATCGCCCTCCGAAACAAGCGGCTACGCTTAGTGTGTGACGGATCGATTCGGGCTGCATAACCAGGCGTTCCATCATATATTCGAGCAGACCGCCGACGACGGGAATCCGTTCCACACCAGCCAGATCCCATTCCCACGATCCTGTCTCCGCGTGAAAGCCAAGCGCCCCATCTGCATAGGCTCGAATTAACAACTGTTTGAAGAAGAAAGGATTTCCCGCGCTTTTCCGATACAGTTCTCTGCTTAATTCGAAAGTTGCAGCCCGTTCGACGTCCAATGAGTCGGCCAGCATGGCGTTCAGATCGGGTAGAAGCAGCGGAGCGAGACGGATCTCTCTTATTTCCACACCGAGCGATTCCATATGGTGGATGGAAAGCGACAGAGGGTGGACGTCGTCGACCTCGTGGTCGCGGTAGGCCCCAATAAACAACAGCGGCAGCGGCTCCGGCTCGCCCAGCAGCGCATGAATCAGCTTGAGCGATGCCGGATCGGCCCATTGCAAGTCGTCGAGAAACAACACAAGCGGACGATCTTGTCCGGCGAAAGCTTGCACCAAGCTGCGAAACGCCAAGGGGAAGCGATGCTGCAGCTCGGACGGCGGCAAGGAGTGGGGACGGATTGGTTCGGCGCCTGTAAGCGAAGCGAGCTCCGGGATGATTCCTGAAACGATTGGCGCATTCGTCCCGAGCGCATTCTTCAGCTTCGTCGCCCACTCCTCGATCCGCTCCCGCCCCTCGGCGAGCAATTGCCGTACAAGATCGCCGAACGCCCGAACGATCGGCTCGTAGGGGGTGTCGTGGTTGAATTGCTCATATTTGCCTGAGATGAAATAGGCTTTGTCACGCATGAACCGCTCGCGAATTTGCCGAACGAGCGCCGTTTTGCCGACGCCGGCCTGACCCGAAATCAGCATCAACTGCGTCGAACCGAGCTTCATCCAGCGCAAGCCGCTGGCCGCCAACTCAAGCTCGCGATGCCGTCCATACAGTTTCTCCGAGAGGTGAAGTCCGTGCGGCCGGTCGTGCAGCCCCAAGGGAAAAGCCGAGATATGGCCGTGCTCGCTTCCGTCCGTGCGGCAGCGCTTTAGATCCGCCAGCAATCCGTAAGCCGTCTGATAGCGGTCATGCGCGTTCTTCGACATGAGTTTAGCCACGATGGCGGAAATCGGATAGGGAATGACAGGATTGCGGTCGGCAAGGGAAACAGCTTCCAGAGCCATATGGGCGTGAATCCAAGCCGTCGGCTCCTCTGCGTCATACGGAAGCTGTCCGGCCAGCATTTCGTAAAATACGATGCCCAGCGAATAAAGATCCGATCGGTTGTCCACCGAACGGTTCATTCGCCCTGTCTGTTCCGGGGAAATATAGGGCAAGCTGCCCTCAAGGCGGAGTTCGCCCCTCGTTGCGGATTTCGATGCTTCCCCGAGCAAGAGGGCGGCGTTGCCGAAATCGGCGAGTTTCACTTTGAGCGTGGCGGGGTCGATGATCATGTTGTCGGGCTTGATATCCAGATGCAGTATATGATGCTCGTGCAGAACACGCAGATGATCCGCCAGTTGCACGGCGATTTCCAGAAACTTGGGCAGCGCGACTGATTGTCCGCCCATCATCTTGCTCAGCGATACGCCTCCTGTATCTTCCATCACCAGGACCAAGGAGGCGCCTACCCGTTCCAACGCATGCACTTTGACCGTTCCTTCAGCCGGCAGCCTGCCGGCCAACTCGTACTCGTTCATCAGCTTCGAGGCGCTGAACGGATGGCGGGAGACGTCTTTGACGATCTTCAGGATAACGGAACAGGCCTGTTGCTCGGAATAGGCGCGACCGATCAGCTTCGCTTCGTCCTCATCTATGATTTCACTTATATCGTAACCCGGCAGTTGCATGGAACGGCTTCCCTCTTTTCAAGCTTCCAAGTTGCGATATTATTCGACATGAAAGGGGAAAATTCCTTTATGTGGAACGGTCCGGGGCGCCGGCTCGCGAATGCGAAACCGCGGGAAACCATGAATCCAGCGGGCACCAAAAGCCTGCAATTTTGCAGTTATTTACTTCGATTATTCGAGTCTTGAGCCATATTCCTGCATTATTGCAGTAATTTTTAGCTAGATTGCCAACAATTGACCACTCGGTCCTAGAAAAACTGCAGTTATGCAGGAATTCCCTCATTTTCCTCAAAAAACACAAGAAAAACCTGCATATTTGCAGTTTTTTCCTGTTGGAGCCGCCAAGTCCGCAGATTACTACCGCCCAAAAAAGCGAATGTGCCGCACCTGCGTTTTCAGCCGCTCCCACTTCCGCCCCCACTTGCTTCTATCGTTCGGCAACAGCTGCAGCCCCACCGATGTCACGATCGCCTCCGCCACCTGCTCAATGGGCATATGCTCCGTGTCCAGATGCTGCCGGAACTCCTCCCCGGCCAGCCCGGCCACACATCGATCGATCTGCTTTGCGCTAACAGTTAGCGGCCAGCACACGTTGAAACTCAGTCGGTTACGCATTTCCGTCGGTCTCGTGGCCGGGATTGGGATTGCACCTTCTAAGGGCTACACGCCCCAGCCCTTACCCTTCCGCCCCCAGCAAACTGCCGCTTTCACCGCGCCGCCGCTCCATCGCGCCGAACCACAGTAGCGCCACCAGGCACAACGCCACAATCCCCGCATTGGCCATAAACACATTCCGCATCCCGTACGCCGCACTGGCGAACCCGCCGAAGAAGCTGCCGATAAT